>CAYWAR010000059.1:0-10103 GCA_964455765.1 uncultured Elusimicrobia bacterium | reverse complement strand
CTGCAGCGTCCAGCGCCGCCACCAGAAGGTCATCGAGGAGTCCCCCTCCCCGGCCGTGCCCCCAGCGTTGAGGGAGAAGCTCCAGGCCTCGGCCGTCCGCCTGGCCAAAGCCTGCGGCTACACCAATGTGGGCACCGTCGAATTCCTCCTGGACCGCTCGGGCGAGTATTATTTCATCGAGGTCAACACCCGGCTCCAGGTGGAGCACCCCGTCACCGAGATGGTCACCGGGCTCGACCTAGTCCATGAGCAGATCCGCCTCGCCGCCGGACTCCCCCTCTCCTTCGACTCCGAGCGCGCCTCGCGCATCCAAGCCCACTGCATCGAGCACCGCGTCAACGCGGAGGACCCCTCGCGCGGCTTCGCCCCCTGCCCAGGGCTCGTGGAGGACCTCGCCCTTCCCGCCGGCCCCGGCGTGCGCGTGGAAACGCATCTTTACCCCGGCTACACCGTTCCCAGCTACTACGACAGCCTGCTGGCCAAGCTGATCGTCTCGGGCCAGGATAGGCCCGCGGCGCTCTCGCGCGCGCTCAGGGCCCTAGGGGAATTCTCGGTGGGCGGGCTCAAGACCACGCTTCCCTTCCATCGCCGGGTGCTCCAGGACGAGCGCTTCCGCTCGGGCGATTTCGACACCTCGTTGGCCGACATTTTGCTCCAGGAGGACGCCCATGCAGGGTCTTGAGGGAAGAATCCGCGCGGAATTGGCCGAGAGCGCGCGCACGACGGAAGCCTCCGCCGCGCAAGCCGCCGCCATCGCCCGCATGGGCGAACTGCTCGTGGAGGCGTACCGCCGGGGCAACAAGCTCTTGAGCTTCGGCAACGGAGGCTCGGCCTGCGACGCCCAGAACTTCGCCGACGAGCTCGTCGGGCGCTACGAGCGCAACCGCCCGCCCTTGCCCGCCCTCGCCCTGACGACCAACACCGGCGACCTGACCTCCATCGCCAACGACTTCGGCTTCGAGACCGTCTTCGAGCGCCAGCTCGAGGCCCACGCCAAGCCCGGCGACGTGGCCGTGGCCATCTCGACGAGCGGGAACTCCCCCAATGTCCTGCGCGCCGCCCAAAAGGCGAAGGGCCTCGGGCTCTCGGTGCTCGGCTTGAGCGGGGAGAGCGGCGGGAAGCTCAAGGCGCTCTGCGATGTCTGCCTCTGCGTGCCCTCCCGGCGCGTGGCGCGCATCCAGGAGACCCACATCGCGGTCATCCAGATCCTCTGCGGGATCATCGAGGAGTCCCTCTTCCCGAATGCCCCCAAAGCGCACTAAGCCGCGTATCGGACTTTTCCGATATTTTCGCGTTTTTCATCCATGAAACCGGAGTCGAAAATCTCGAAAAAGTCCTCCTTGTTGAAAATCCTGACACTCCCCCGGCTTATCTTGGCCCGGCGCAGGTGGGCAAAAGAGGGGCGCACCGTCGTCTTCACCAACGGGGTCTTCGACATCCTCCACGCGGGGCACGTGGAGCTCCTGGAGAAGGCCGCGTCCCTGGGCGACGCCCTCATCGTGGGCGTCAACAGCGACGCCTCCGCCCGCCGCCTGCACAAGGGTCCCGGCCGCCCGATACAGCCGCTCAGGGACCGCGCGCGCATCCTCGCGGGCCTGGCCTGCGTCGACGCCGTGATCGCTTTCGGAGAAGACACCCCGGAGCGCCTCCTTTCCTTAATAAAGCCGGAGGTGCTGGTCAAAGGCGCGGATTACCGGCCCGGGCAGGTCGCCGGAGGGCGGCACGCCGGACGCGTCGCCCTGCTCCCCCTCAAGCGCGGGCGCTCGACCACCTCCATCATCGAGCGCATCCGCGGCCTCTCTTGAAGCCCATCCTCATCCTCCTCAACGGGGAGATGCCCTTCCCCGCGCGGGTGCGCGCTCTCGCGCGCAAGGCCCGCCGCGTGTTCTGCGCCGACGGCGGGGCCCGGCACGCCGCGCGCCTGGGCATCGAGCCCAGCGTCGTCATCGGCGACATGGACTCC
The DNA here is from genome assembly GCA_964455765.1 of uncultured Elusimicrobia bacterium. Lineage (GTDB taxonomy): Bacteria > Elusimicrobiota > Elusimicrobia > UBA1565 > UBA1565 > CAYHRV01. The sequence continues at coordinate 8,140 of CAYWAR010000059.1, read as the reverse complement.
TTGCCCAAGCCTCTTCCCCGCTGGAAGGGCGCCGTGTTCCTCTGCGATTTTTCCGAGGAAAGGTCCGATTTCGAGAAAGCCCTCGAGCTGGCCGCGTCCTCGGGGGTCCGGGAGGCCTGGGTCGCGGGAGCCATGGGCGGCCGCCTCGATCATCTCCTCGTCAACCTGTCGCAGGCCGAGCGCTTCGCGCCCGGCCTGCGCGTGGTCTTCGTGGATCAGGGCGCCGCATTCCTGGCCGCCCGGGGGCGGCATACCCTCCCCTGCCGCGCGGGGGAGACCGTGTCCATCGTGCCGGCCACTTCCACCGTGAGCGTCCTCAGCCGGGGGTTAAGGTTCCCCCTGCGCGGCGAGGTCCTGAGAAAAGGAAGCCGCGGCCTTAGCAACCAGGCGATCGCGGCCCGGGCCGCAGTCACGGTGCTCCGCGGCAAGGCCTGGATCGTCTGTAACCATGATGGCCTTGCGAGGTCCCTGAAAAGGGGTTAAACTTGAAGGGTTCGTAATTTTCAAGGAGGATTGAATGGTTTCGACGAAACACCTATTTTACGCCGCCCTTCTAGCCGCCGTGGCCGCCGCTCCGGCCCCCTCGGCGGCCTTCCTAGGCTTCGGCGGGGACAAGGATCTGCCCTCGGTCAACGCCTCCATCGGTTCGGTAGAAGGAGGGGTCCAGTACAAGCCCGCGGGGACGCCCTTTTGGATCCCGGCCCCGAACGGACAGGCTCTCTCGGCGCGTGATGAGATCAAGACCGACTCCTCCGGCGCCGCGGTCATCGCTTTCTCCGACGGAACCAAGGTCCGCGTCGGCCCCTCCTCCGCCTACGCCATCGACAGGCTCTCCCCCGGCCGCGTGGACATCCGCCTCACCGTGGGCGTGCTCGACGCCTGGATCAAGAGGCTCAAGGGCCGGCGCTTCGCCGTGCGCACGCCCAGCGCCGTGGCCAGCGTGCGCGGTACGGAGTTCCGCACCGAGGTCGAGCCCGGAGGCGGCACCACCTGGAACCTCTTCGGCGGCCAGCTCGACTTAAACGACGCCTTCGGCCGCCAGACCATGCTCGACGCCGGCAACCGCGTGGTGGCCGACGCCCTCGTGGGCTTGGCCGAGTCGAAACCCGCGCCCCTTCCTCCGGAGGTGAAGCAGGCTGCGGAGCCGGCCGTCGAGCTCCCTCCCGCGCCCCCGCCCGCCGAAGGCAAGGGCGACAAGGACGATAAGGAGAAGAAGGACGCGAAAAAGGAGGACGGGAAGAAGGGCGGCGAGAAAGCCGATGCGGAGGGCCCCAAGACCAAGGTGGTCAGCTTCACGGGCAAGCTCGTCATCACCATGCCCGATGGGAAAGTCGTGACCGTGGAGGCGGGCAAGCCCGTGCCGGACATCCCGCCGGGCGCCTCGGTGAAGGTCGAGAACGGCGTGGCCGTCTTCGTCTCCGGCGGCTCGGCCGTCGAGGCCAAGGCCGGCGCCACCTTGGCCATGACCCCCAACGGCCAGCTCATGGCCGTCGGCGGACAACTGCAGGTGGCGCATTCCGGCGGCGAACCCAAGCCCATGCTGGCCGGAAAGGCGGAGACCGTGGCTCCGCCCCCCCCGCCGCCGCCGCCCATGACGGACAAGCCGATGCTGCCTCCCCCCATGACTCCCCCGCCTGCGCCCAAGCCCGGGGAGCCTCCGCCTCCGCCCGGAGACCCCATCGGGGAACCTCTGCCGCTCCCGCCGCCCCCCCCGCCGCCCAACGTCCTGCAGGACACGGTGATCAACTGCACCGTGGTCTCTCCCTCGGCGCCGGGCTCGGGCGAATGCCAGTGATCCGGGCTTGACCCGGCGGACAGGGGCTTGAACGCGCCGTCGGCTCCCTGAATGATCTTATCGGCGGCCGACTATCTCATCCTCGCCGCCTACCTGGACGCCGTGGTCTGGACCGGCCTGCGCGCCGCAGGCCGCCGCGAGGCGGGGAGCGAGGATTACATCCTGGTCGGGCGCACCCTCACCCTGCCGAGCTTCGTGGCCACCTTGGTGCCCAGCTTCTACGGCGGCACTTTGGGGGTGGGGGAGTATACCTACCGCTACGGGATCTCCAACTGGCTCGCCCAAGGAGCCCCGTATTATCTTTTCTCCCTGCTCTACGCCGCCCTCGTGGCCGGGCGCATACGCGAGAGCCAAGGCCTGACCATCCCCGACCACCTCGAGCGCGCCTACGGCAGGAAGACCGCGGCCCTGGCCGCCTTCCTGGTCTTCCTGCTCGCCAGTCCGGCCGACGAGGCCCTGATGCTCGGAACTCTCGCTCAATGGGTGACGGGCTGGCCGCTCTGGCTCTGTCTCCTCATGGCCTTGGTCGCGGCCGCGGGTTTCCTATTCGCCGGAGGCCTGCGCGCGGACGTTTGGGCCAACCGCCTGGAATTCCTGGTGATGTTCGGAGGCTTCTCCCTCATACTCCCCTTCGCGGTCCTGCGCGCCGGCGGGACCGGCTTTCTCGCCGCGAACCTCCCGCCCTCCCATCTGGATTGGACCGGAGGGAAGCCGCCCCTGTTCCTGATGACCTGGTTCTTCCTGGCCCTCTGGACCTTCGTGGACCCGGCCTTCCATCAACGGGTCTGCGCGGCCAAGGACGCGGCCACGGCCCGCAGGGGCATCTGCGTCTCCGTCCTCTTCTGGGCGGCCTTCGACTTCCTGACCACGACCACCGGCCTCTACGCGCGGGCCATGCTCCCGGACCTTCAAGAACCGCTCCAGGCCTACCCGGCCCTCGCCTCCCATCTTCTGCCCTCCGGCATCCGCGGCCTCTTCCTGGCCGGAGTCGCCTCCTCCACGCTGGCCGCCCTGGGCTCGACGAGCTTCCTCTCGGCCGTGAGCCTCGGGCGCGACGCGGCCGGACGGATATGGACGATGAGAGCCGAGGACGAAGAGGCGTGGGTCCGGCGCGGGCTTTTGGCCACCTGCGCCCTTTCCTTCGTGCTGGCCTTGGCCCTTCCCTCGGTGGTGGCCTTATGGTACGCGGTGGGCTCGGTCGTGATACCGGGACTGCTCATCCCGCTGACCGTCTCCTACTTTCCGGCGCTGAGGCCGGGCCCGCGAGGGGCTCTGGCGTGCTCGCTGGCGGGCTGCCTGGCTTCGAGCGCGGCCTGGGCCCTAGGCGATTCCACGCCTTTCTACCCGGGCCTGGCTGCGTCGGCCGTCGTATATCTTCTAGCGCTGATGCGCCGCTAGTGCTCTAGTTCCCCTCCTCGTCTTGCTGCTGAGCTTCCCCCTGCGCCTCTTCCTTGCCGGAGGCTTCTTCCGGGGACGCCGCGCCCTGGGCCTTGAGCTCCGCGAGCTTGGCCCGGGCTTCCTTCACGTCGGACATGAGCTTGCTCTTGGGATGCGCGGCCTCGAATTCGTCGAGCTTCTTGGAGCCTTCGTCGAATTCCCCCTTGAGGATGACGTCGACGGCGGCCTTGAACTCCGCGCGCTCCTTGTTGTACTCGGCCGCCTTCTTATCCGAGAGGCCGCCTTTCCAGTACGGCTTCTTGGGGTCGACGTCGTCCTGGCCGGCGCCCCGCACCGCGGCCACGGCCCCGGCGCGCACCTTCCGGTAGCGGCCCTCGACCGCGGATTTCTCCAGCCCGGTCTTGAGCTGCTTGAACCACTTGAGCAGACCCCCGCCCTTGGCCGGCTCCGACGCCGCGGCGGGCGCCGCCTTCTCCGCGGCCGCCGACTCCGCGCAGCGCGCGGGGGCGGCCGTCGCGAGCACCGATAACGCGACCACCATCATGCAATTTCTCATCGTTTTCTGACCTCCTTAATATTACCGAACGTTACCCCCGTGGTTTCGGCCGCCGGCCTCAACCATTCCCTCGCATTCGACCGCGAATGCTTCGGTCAAAAGCCCCCGCGGCGCCCGAAGGTTAGACATCAGGGCGCCTGTGTTGCGGGGGTCTCCTGATATCATTTCAACAGAGACTGCACGGCCGGCTCCAGACCCGGGTCCAGAGTCAAGGCCTTCTTGGAGAATTCCCCCGCCTCCGCCGCCTTTCCCGACTTCAGCGCCGCGCGCGTCAGGTTCATCCAGAGGCCGGCGTCCTGGGGATCCTCGTCGGCAGCTTTTTGATAATGCACCAGCGCCTCGTCGAATTTCCCCTCCATGTAAGATAAGTTCCCCAGGTTCGTGAGCGCCGCCGCGTTGCGCGGGTCGAGCTCCGCGGCCCGCGTGAACTCCTTGACGGCCTCCTCGGTCTTGCCATGCTGGATGTACACGATGCCCAGCTCGTTGGCCAGCTCCGGGTTGGTCTCGTCCTTGGCGATCCTCTTCTTGAGCCGCTCGGAGAGATATTCGAAGCGGGCCCTGAGGTACGCCTTGGACTCCTCGTCGAAGCGCTTGGCCACGTCCGCGGCGTCCGGAGTCTGGATGGGCGCCTCCGAGGCGGGGTGGGTCGCGGGCTCATAGGTCTCCCACGCCGCGCGCGGGTCGATGATGGCGGCTTTGCCGTCCTTGACCATCTCCCGGTACGCCGAGAGCGCCTTGCGCACGGCCTCATGGAAGGGAGAGCCCACCAGCGTCGCCTCCAGCGGGATCCACAGGGAGCCCTTATAGCGGATGAGGGCTCCGGCCGGAAGGCCGGCCTCCGCCGCGTCCGAGGCCCCGGTGTCGAACATCAGGGCGATGTGCCCCGGATAATCCAGGAGAGCCGTCTTCACCGTGGCGCCCTCGAGCATGGAGGCGATGAGCGTCACCAGGTCGTCGCACTCTCCGCTCTTGCGCCGCAGGGTCTCCCGGGGGAACTGGGTGTAGTCCACCGGGAATGCCGGGTCCTCCGAGATCTGCTCGAAGGGGTTGTTCGGGCTCGGGAGGAAGCGGACCCCCACCGCGCCCAGCGCGTCCCATATGTGCATGGCGATGACCAGGTTGCCGTTGAGATACTCCGCCGCGGGGGGACCCTTGGGCGCCTGCCGCAAGGCCTCCCGGCCGAGGTCGAGCACCGGCGGGTCCTTGGGCGTGATGAAGTTGGCGATGCGCTTGGGGTCCTCCCAGGTGATGGCGTTGCGGGAGTAGACCTTGAGCGCCTGCGTCCGGGACACTCTTTGGGGCTTGCCGTCCTCGTAGAAGGTCACGGTGAACTCGGCCTGGATGGGCGTGTCCTCGCTGACCTCCAGGATCTTGTTGTTGAGCGTGGCAGCCAGCGGCACCTCCACCGTCTCCTTGGGGCCCAGGTTCTCGATGACCTTCTCGGTGGCGAAGTCCATGAAGTCCTTCAAGCGGAAGGCGAGCTTGACGTTCTGGAAGGGCTGGTTCACGTTGTTGACCACCACGGCGCTGCCCAGCGGGTTCTTGAGATACCACTTGTAGTTCGCGGAGAAGATGTTCCCGATGGTGATCGTCGAGAGCTCGACGGCCGAGCGGTTGATGGAGGAGGGCACGAACACCTCCACGGGCAGGGAGCGCGGACCCTCGTCCCCCGTATCCGCCACGACCGCGACCCGGTACCAGTACCTCGTCTCCGGGGTCACCTGCGAGTCCTTGAAGACCGTGGTCGAGGAAGTCCCCACCTCGGCGAAGGGGCCCGAGGCCTGCGTGGCCCGATAGACGCGGAAGAGGTCGATCCAGGGATCCTTCTGCTCCGGCCATTCGAGGTTGATCTGCCCGGCGACGGCCTTCGTCGACAGGGAGACCGGGGGGGCGATGCGGGGGCGGAGGGCGAAGCTCAATATCCTGTTCTGCCCCGGGTCCGCGATGGAAAGGCGGCTGCCCGTCACGGCGATGGCCGAGGGCTGCTTGAAGCCCCTGTCGTCGGAACCCCGCGAGAAGAAGTTCGTGACCCAGTTCCCCTCCTTGTCGAACACCGAGACGCGGGGGTTGCCGGCGTCGAGCACGTAGAGGTAGGTCTTGCCGTCGTAGGCCATGGCCACGGGATCGCTGAACTGGCCGATGCCCTCCCCGAGTTCGCCCCAGGCGGAGACGAAGCCGCCGGAGGGCTCGCACTTGATCACCTTCTTGAGGCCGCGATCGAGCACGTAGATGAAGCCCTCCTGGTCGTAGACCAGCGCGGCCGGGTCCTGCAGGGTGAGGCCCCCGATCTGCGGGCCGAAGGCGAAGAGGAAATCCCCCTTGGGATTGAACGCGGAGACGCGGGCGTTGCCGCTCTCCGCGACGTAGACCGTGCCCTGCTCGTTGACGGCCACGGCGCCCGGCTCGGAGAGGCGGCCTTCCTTGCCCTTTCCGAACATCCCTCCGGCGCCCACCTCCAGCTTGAATCTGCCGGCTCCATCGAAGACCTGCATCCGGTTGGAGGCGGTGTCCGCCACGAAGATGCCGTACTTCTCGCTGGCGGCGAAGCCGCGCGCCCCGCGGGTCACGGAGGGGTCCTTGCCCTCCTTCCTGCCGAAGCGTATCCGCTCCTTGCCCCTCTCGTCGAGGGCGAGGAAGAAGCCGGTCTTGGGCACGTAGGCGTAGAGCAGGCCCCTGCCGGAGGCCAGGGCCGCGGCCGGATGGGGGATCATGGCCGTGGGCCCGCTGACGAGCAGCTTCATGGAGAGGTTCTGCGGCAGTCGGGCGGTCTTGGTCTTCGTCGTCAGCGCCACGCGCAGCACCCGGGTGTTGCCTGTGTCCGCGATGAGCAGCGTCCCGTCGGCCGCGGCGGATATCTCGGAGGGCTTCTTCATCTGCCCCCTGCCCGAGCCGAGGCTCCCGAACTCGCCCAGCGTCGCTCCCTCGGGGTTGATCTCCTTGACCTTGCCCCGGCTCGCGTCCAGCACGTAGATGAAGCCGTAGGCGTCGACGGTGAAATCCTGGCCCGCCAGCGGGAATTCCTTCTGGAAGCGGATCTTGGAGTCGAACTTCTGGATGCGTTCGTTGCCGTAATCGAGGACGTAGAGGTTGTCGGAGGGGTCGACGAGCACCTTCTTGGGGCTGCTGAACTGGCCCTGCTGGCTTCCCTTGCCTCCGAACCCGAAGAGGAACACCCCCTCCTGCGTGAAGACCTGGATGCGGTGGTTGCCGGTGTCAGCGACGTACACCCGGCCGTCTCCGCCCACGGCCACGGCTTCGGGATAGCTCAGATGCCCCGGCTCGGACCCCCGCGTCCCGAAACGGCCGAGGAACTTCCCCTCGGGGTCGAGCATCTGGATGCGGCTGTTGCCCGTATCCGCGACGAAGACGGTCCCATCCGGCCCGATGGCCACGCGCTTGGCGTCCTCGAAACCGTCGGGGCCGGAACCGGAACGGCCCACGGCCTTGAGGTATTTTCCCTCCGCGGAGAAGAGGACCAGCGCGCTCTTCTTGTCGTCGTAGACATAGGTGCGGTCCAAGGAGGCGGCCACCGCCACCTGCCTCCCCGCGGGATCGGACCCCAAGGGGGCCAGATACTCGATGTTGTCGTACGCCTGGACTCCCGGACCCAGGAGGACGAAAAGGGATGTCAGGATCAGCCGGCGCGATGAGTTAATCATTTCAACTTCTCCTTGATGAGTCTATTCACGGTCTCCGGGTGGGCCTTCCCCCGGGACTTCTTCATCACCAGGCCCACGATGGCCCCGATGGCTCTCTCTTTCCCGGCGCGCAGGTCCGCGGCCGCGGCGGGGCTCTCGGCGATGGCTTCCTCTACCCAGCGGCCGATCTGGTCCGGGTCGCTCACCTGCGTCAGCCCCAGCCGGTCCACCAGCTCTCCGGGCCTCTCGCGGGTCTCCCACATCTTGGCGAAGACTTCCTTGGCCGACTTCGAGGAGATCGTCCCCCGGGCGAGGAGCGCGGCCAGCTCTCCCAGCGCCTGCGGGGGCACCGGGCAATCCCCCAAGGCTCGGCTCTCGGCGTTCAGGCGCCCAAGCAACTCCGTGCCGATCCAGTTGGCCGCGGTCTTGGCGGAGCCCGGGTCCCCGCGCACGGAGTCCTCGAAATAGTCGGCCAGGGATCTCTCCGCGGTCAGGACTCCGGCGTCGTACTCGGTGAGCCCGTATTGGGAGCCCAGGCGCGTCCTGCGCGCGGCCGGGAGCTCGGGCAGCGAAGCCCGGGCGCTCTCCGCCATGGCCGGATCGCAGGCGAGCGGAAGGAGATCCGGGTCGGGGAAATAGCGGTAGTCGTGGGCGTCTTCCTTGAGCGCATCGCCTCGGTGACGCCGCGCTCATGGCTCCACAGGCGGGTCTCCTGCCGGAGGCTCCCGCCCGCCTCCAGTTCCCGCGCCTGGC
>CAYWAR010000058.1:0-10236 GCA_964455765.1 uncultured Elusimicrobia bacterium | reverse complement strand
GCCGCTGCCCTGGACCATCTCGGCCACGGACCCGTCCCCGCTCTCGCCCAGGGGGCCGGTGACCCGGAAGCGTCCCAGCGGCGTCTCCTCGTTGCCCAGGGTCAGGCCCGTGGTGGGGTCGATGATCTCCCGGCCCATGTGGAAGCAGTCGAGCTTGAGGCCTTTCTCGACGCCCATATTGGGCCCGGCGTTGAGGTAGACGCTTCCGTCCCTGACCCCGGCGATGCGGCAGGACCAGGGCTTCTTGTTGACCTGGGAGACGATGTTGTCGGTGAACTGCACGATGGCGGCCCGCAGGGCCTTCCCCTCCAAGGTCTCATCGTAGCCCCCCCGCGTGCCCAGGCCGAGCACCGACCCTTTGCCGCTGGAGGCCTTGCCCTTGCCGGAGTCCGCGTACAGGACCTGGCCCGTCTCCGCGTCCACGATGCGGATGTCCACCGTGGCTTCCGCGGTCTGGCGCTTGGACTGCACCAGGAGATACTCGCTCCCCTCGGTCTTGACCCCGAACTCCGAGACCGCCCCGGTCACGATGGCGTTGAGGCCGAGGAGCCGGCCCACCTGCACCGCGGTCCGGGAATCGACGGCGCCGGAGGCCTGGAGCTTTTGCTCGTCCATGATCTTATGGAGCTTGTCGCGCTCGACGACCACGAACTTCTCCGTCTTGGCCAGCTCGGTGACGAGGATGTCGGAGGCGGCGGTCCCCAGCCGGGCCTGGGCGTAGGCCGATTTGTTCTCGAAATCCACCACCCCGATGCGGCGCTTGGGGCCGGTGTACTTCGATCGCACGCGCTCCGTCTCATTGGCGCTGATGGCCTGTTCGGTCTTGACGCTGGTGCGCGGCGCGCAGGCTCCGGAGAGCAGGGCCAGGAGCGCCAGCACGGCGAGAGGGGTCGTCTTGGTCATGGGACAGGGATTCCTCCGGTTGTTTTTCAAGGAGAGACGCTCACTTCGACCGCGTACGGCATGACGGCGTTCATCATGAAAGAGTATTTCTTCATGCGCAGGAGGGCCGCGGCCAACTCGTCGCCGGCCATGCCCTCGGTGACCACGGTCAGCTCGGCTCCGAGCCTCTTGTCGAAACCCGCCAGGGTGACGCTCGCCGTCTCCGGCAGGAGCCGGATGTCCTCGGCCAGACGCTGCACTCCCTCCAAGGACGAGAGCCCGGACACCCGCAGGGAGACCGAGGTCCGAGAGCGCAGGCCCTCGGCCAGCTCGGCGGCGAGGGCTTCCCCGGCCAGGAGCCCGGCGCTCTCCAGGGCCTTGCCCGCGGCGATCTCGGGCGCCGGATCGAGCGCGGAGGACTCGTGGACCTTGGCCGCGGCCACCTCGCCGGTGGCGGGCTTGAGGGCCTCCAAGCTCACGCGCGCGCGGTAGGAGTGGAACCCCCCCAGGCGCAGGTCCTTGAGCGCGTACACCTGGGCCTCTCCCCGGACCACGATGTCGGCCTTCATCTCCCGGCCCACGACCAGAGCCGTGGCCGCTTCCGTGCTCTTGCGGCCGGAGAAGGCGGCGGGGTCGTTTCGGTCCACGACCGAGTAGCCCCGCTCCAGCAGGCCCCGGCGCACGCCTTGGGCGGCCCGGTCGTCCTTGGCCTGGGCGTGTTCGCCCGAGGTGCCGAGCAGGACCACCACCTTGGGGTTGCCGGGAGGCGCCTCGGGCCGCATGAGCCCGAGGTTCTTCAAGTCTTCTCCGACCTTCTGATAGAGGACCAGGGCCTTGATCCGGGTCTTGTAGAAGCCCTCCTCCTGGCGCTCCCAGAGCACGTCGTATTTCTTGATGTAGCCGCCCACCTTGGCCAGGATGTTCTGGTCCACGTTCACCGCCTGGGCGACGCGCGTCTTGGCCGATATGTAGACGCCCACCACGCGCTCGACGGATTTCTTCTGGGCTTCGGCCAACGACCTCTGCTTGGAGCCGAGGATGTCCTGCGCGTCGAGGGGAGCCCAGCCCTCGGCCTCCACCACTTCCCCCTTCTCGCCGGAGCCCAGGCGCAGACGGCCGCCGGCGCAGGCGGAAAGAAGGACGAGAGGCAAGAGGAACAACAACCCTAATGATGAACGGCTTCTCATAGGCCCCCTCAAACGCTCAAACCTCCCCGCAGGGACCCGGAAAAGGTTTGGAACTGATACACGGCCAGACATATGCCCCCTTGAACGGACAAGCCTCCCCGTAGGGGAGGCTTGTCTACTTGAACTTCACCCCCATCAATTTTTCTAGCCGCTGTTTGGGGAGGCGGAGCGTGACCACGGCTCCGCCGTCCTTGGTGAATTGAGTCCGGGTGATCTCCGCGCCCTTGATGACGTCCTTGATCCTGGCCTCGAGGTTGGAATCCTGCTCGATGGCCCGGGACACGGTGATGCCGCCCTCGATCTGCACGCCCTTGACCAGGCTCAGCAATTCGTATTGGGCCTTGACGATGGCGGCGTCGCGGGCGAGCGACTTGCGCTGGGTGTCGGTGGGCAGGGAGGGGTCGGAGGCCCCGATGCCGATGGCCACGATCTCCTTGCGGGTCACCATGTTCTGCTCGATGTCGTCGACGACGGCTCCGCCCTTGACCAGCTTCGAGCCGGAGCAGCCGGCCGCCGAAACGGCCAGCATCGCCGCCGCCGTCCATGCCCATGCCCTGTCGGTTCTCATCGCTGCCTCCATCCGGTCGTCGGACCGGAACCCGCCTTCATTATACCCCACCGCCTCATGTTATGCATCGCGAACTTCACGCGCCGCTCAAGCCCTCCGAGGACGGCGGCCCCTTGGCCACCGGCACCAGGAAGGTGAACTTGGCCCCGTTGCCCGGCTCCGACTCCACCCAGATCTTGCCTTCGTGCTTGTCGATGATGGATTTGCAGATGGCCAGCCCGAGCCCGGTTCCGGGCGCGTTGATGGACGCGTGGCTCTTGGCGCGGTAGAATTTCTCGAAGAGGCGCGCCGCCTCCTCCGCCGCGACCCCCACCCCGGAATCCTCCACGCAGGCCTGAAGGCACTCCCCCTTGTTGACGATGGAGAGGATGACGCGCCCGCCCGCGGGGGTGAACTTGAAGGCGTTGGAGATGAGGTTGTCGAACACCTGGCTCAGCCAGCGGGCGTCCCCATGGGCCTGGGGAAGCCGCGCGGGGACCTTGAGTTCGAGGCGGATCTTGCGGCGGTCGGCCTCCCAGAGATGGTTCTCCACGCAGCGCGCCGCGGCCTCGCCCAGGTCCAACGGGGCGAACTCCATGGCGACCCCTCCCTCGAGCTTGGATATGTCAAGCAGGTCCGAGACGAGCAGGGTCAGCCGTTCGGCCGAGGATTTCGAGATTCCGAGGAATTTCCGCTGGTCGTCGGTCAGGGGACCGGCCTCCCCCTCGAGCACCACGTCCAGGAAGCCCCGGATCGTGGTCAACGGGGTCTTGAACTCATGGCTCACCGTGGAGACGAAGTCGTCCTTGAGGCGGTGCAGATGCGCGAGCTGGGAGTTCATCTCCACCAGGCGCTTGGCCCGCATGGCGTTTTCGATGAGGACGGCCGCCTCTTCGGCGATGACCTGGACGAACTCCACGTGGCCCTCGTTGAAGAAGTTCTTGCGGAAGCTGCCCACCCGCATGACGCCGATGCGCCTGTCCTCGATGCGCAGGGGGACGACGATGAGGGAATTGACCTTCCAGAGCCTGGCGTAATGGGCGATGACCCGCGGGTCGTTGAGCGCGTCCCCGGTCGCGAAGGCGACCCCGCTGCGGAAAACGCGCACCGAGGAGGCCATCTCGTTCTTGAGGGAGATGCGGTAGAGCGAGCTCTCGTCGTCGGCGAGGCCGTAGGCCCCGGGCTGGGACACCAGATCCCCCGTGTCGTCGTCGAGGAGCAGGAAGGCGACCACGTCCGCGTCCAGGGCCTTGGCCACGGTGGAGGCGATGGGGCCCAGGCTGTCGGGACGGTCGGGATGCGCGGAGATGGCGTCGGTGACCTCGTGGAGGGAGCGCATCTCCCGGGCCTTCTGGATGAGCTGGAGGTTCGTCTCGTCCAAACGCTGCATGGTGGCGCTTAGACCCCCTTCCAGCTGTTCTCGTTCCACGGCCTGTTCCCTCAAGGCCGCGGCCCGGTCCGCCGCGGCGCTCAGGAACGCCGCCAGGAGCTCGATCCCCCTGCCGTGCTCCTCCAAGGAGCGTCCTTGCGGGTCCGCATCCAGGACGCCGAGTATGCCCCAGATGCGGCCCTCTTTCCCCCAGGCGAGCAGGCGGCCCGAGCGCAGTCCCCGGAACCTGAGCCTCTCGCCCAGCGGCGCGGGGATGTCTCCGCGCCAGCAGGCCTTCTCCGGAGAGGAGGCGGCCAGGCGCCATAACTCCGGCCCGAGCTCCATGTCCACGGGCTCCAGGGCCGGCAGGAAGCCCGTGCGCGCCACCAGCTCCGCGCCCACATCCGAGAAGGACCCTCCCATGGCCATCCTTCTCCATAGGAAGAGATGCAGTCCGGCGAACCGGGCGGAAAAACGCTCGACTCCGAACTGCAGCGTCTCGGAGATGAGCTGAGGACTCTCCGGAGGCCGTTGGGCCTCGAAAAGCTCCTTGGAGAAGGCCCCGAGACCGGCGGATCTCTCCTGTTCCTGGCGCAGACGGCGGTCCAGGGGAAGGATTTTCTCGAATCTCATGTACCAATAGACGGCGCCGGCGCAGGAAGCCGCGGCCAGGGAGGCGGCGTACCATTCCCAAGGAGAGCTCATGCCCCTCCCCCGGACCCCGCGGCGATGTCGGCCATCGCCCGGAGCATCGTCTGGGGCTCCTGGATGCGGATGAAGGGGACCCAGGCCAGGACCGCGGAACAGCTCCCGATGAGATGGCGGAGCGCGTAGCGCAGTTCCTCCTCGCACCCGGCCAGCTCGCTGCCGGGCAGAGGACCGAGCATCAGCACGGCGGCGGCCCCGCGGCCGCGGCATTCCCCGGCCAAGGCGAAAGGGACGCCGTTGAGCTGGTTGGAGTCGAAGGCAACCCATTCCTTCGAGTCCGGCTGGCGGAACGGAGGCTTCCACCCGTTCTCCGCCGCTGTCTCCTGGAGACGGCGCAAGACCCAGTGCGCATGGACCTGCGCCCCGGCTGGATGGAACATGGCCAGGATGCGCTCCCCGCTCATCGGAGCCGGCCCGGGAGAAGCCAGGGAGGGCGAGAGCTTCTCCGCCGGGACCGCGGGCTGGGCCTCGCCCTCCGCGCCCAGGAGCAGGGCGGCCAGCTCGGAGGGATCCGCTCTCCGGCCGGACCGCATGCGGATGTCGCGCAGGCGGCTCATGCGCCCCACATGGAGGTCGACCTCCCCTAGGCCGCCGGCCAGGCGCTCTTCGAGGGGCTTGCGGAGCTCGTCGACGGCCTCCAGACCCGCGCTTTTGAGCAGCCGGGAGACGATCTCCCGCTGGTCGTCGGCCTTGGGCGTCTTCAAGTCTCCCGACCAGCCGCTCCCGATGCGGAAGTTCAGCATGGCTTCCAGGGCTCCGAGCACCTTGGGGGGATAGGCGGAGGTCAGCACCACCTGCTTGCCGTTGTCCAGGAAAGCGTGGAGGATGTTGGTCAGCAGGGCGCGATTGGCCTCCGTCACCTCCATGAGGTGAAGGTCGTCGATGAGCAGGGCTTTGGCCTTGGCCGCGAACGCGGAGAGCTCCTCCGCCCGCCCAGCGCCCAGGGCGAGCGTCGCGGCGGAGGACAAACGGGAACCCGAGCTCAGCCACACGACGCCGCCCCCTACGGGATCGGAGAACGGCTGCCCTTCGGGGACGGCGGCCCCTTGGCCGCCGCCTTCTAATTTGGAGGCCAGCTCCTTGGCCAGGGCATGAAGAAGATGCGTCTTCCCGGTGCCGGGACCGCCGTTGATGAACAAGGGGTTGTACATGTCTCCGGGGCTGGAGGCCGCGGCCGTCGCCGCGGCGTGCGCGAAGCGGTTGTAGGGCCCCACGAGGAAATTCTCGAAGCTCAACGACCCGGCGGCCGCCGACATGGCCCCGCAGAGCGGGGCCCGGGAAAGCGGACTCGGCTCCGACGTCGCGACGGAAGTCCTGGCCGGGGGAGCGGAAGCCGGAGCGGGGGACACGGCCTCCGGGGGCGGAGGACTTCCGACCTCCGGCGGGGCCGGCAGGCCCGCCGTGCCGGCCGCCTTTGGAAAAGACGTTGGCGGCTGGCGCGAGGACGGCGGCAGTTCCGGGCCGAAGGACACCGCGGCATCCTCGAAGAGGTCCAGGAGCTCTCCCCCCCCGGCGATCTTCTCCACGCCCGGCATGGGAATCTCGGGCGCCGGCGCGCTCTCCTCCATCCGGGGAAGCTGGGGCTCTTGCGCCGAAGGCGTTTCCTCACGCCCCAGCACCGGCGCGGCCGCCGCCCCCTGCGGGAGAGGCCGCCTTCCGACGGATTCCGGAGGCGGCACTCCCTCGCCGGAAAGCTCGGTCGGAGGACTTCCGCCCTCCGAGGCCGGCGGCCCCTTGGCCGCCGGCGTGCTCTCCTTCATCGGGGAAACCTGGATCTCTTGCGCCGAAGGCGCTTCCTCGCGCTTCGTTTCCCGCACCGGGGCTCCCAGGCCTTGTAGTTCGGCCTCGACCGCGGAGAGCTGGGAGTCCTCGATGCGGTGGAGGAAGAGGCTGAAGTTGAAGCCCGCCTCCATGCGCTCCTTCTTGGGGCGGCCGCAGGCGGCTCCCACCTTGCGCACGAGGGCCTGCACGTCGTCATAGGCCGCCTGCAGGAGGAGCAGGCGCCTGTGAGGGTCGGCCGCCGTGGGGGCCGGACGGATCGTCCAACGCGTCAGCACTAGGAGGACTACTCGCGCGCTATCGTGATGCCCTGGAAATCCAGCCATTCCTGCGCCAAAGGGCTCACGATGGCGTCTTTAGGTATTGTAAGGAGTTGCGCCCCGGGAGTCAACGCTTTCTTTATGTCGAATTCGGACAAGAACGCGCGTCCGCGAGTCTTCATCGGCCGTTTTCCCCCACCGAGGGGGGCGGCGGCCAAGAGGCCGCCGTCCTCGGAGCGCCGGAGTTCTCCTTTCGCGCAGGGGGCGGCGGCCAAGGGGCCGGCGGCCGGCCGCCCCAGACGCGATAGGATGGCGTCGATGAGATCGTCTCGAGTGAACACGCCGGGAAACTATTTCGCGCTGATCGCGATCTTGTCCAGATACTTCTCCACGTCTCCGTGCGGCCGGGGGATGACATGGACGGACACCAGCTCCCCGACCCGCTGGGCCGCGGCCGCGCCGGCCTCCACGGCCGCCCGGACCGCGCCGACCTCTCCCCGGCAGAGCGTCGTCACCAGCCCGGAGCCGATGCGCTCATAGCCGAGCATGCGGACCTTGGCGGTCTTGGCCATCGCGTCCGTGGCCTCGATCATGCCCACGAAACCGCGGGTCTCCACCATCCCCAACGCCTCTGTTATCTCGCTCATTTATCTCCTTAATGATTACCGAACGTTTCAATGATCATACTTCGAATCGCTGGACTCCGTCCTTCCGGCGACCTCCAGCCCGGCGTTGCAGTTGGGACACCGCTTGGCCGGGGTGTAGGTGCGCATGCACTCCTCCTCGTCGGGCCACCACTCCTCGAAGAACATGTCCACCCGCTTCTGGCAGCGGATGCAATAGCGCTCGAATCCCGCGCCGCAAGCGGGACAGAAGCGGAGGACGCCCGTGGGCGCGCCGTATTCCGGCCCCTCGGGGCGGGACTCCTTGCCCCCCCGGCTCTCCCCGTGATGGGTGAGGGCGCCGCAGACCCCGCACTGCAGGTCGATGCGGACATGAACCTTCTTCTCTTTGGCCATGGCTCAGTAGGCCTTGGCGCCCGAGGGCGGCGCCTTCTTATCGCCCGCGTCCGTCACGATGGCCACGCTGGCCGAGGTGCCCAGCCGCGTGGCGCCCGCGGAGATCATGGCCTGGGCCGTGGCGCAGTCCCGGATGCCGCCGGACGCCTTGACCCCCATCAGCGGACCCACGGTCTCGCGCATGAGCCGTATGTCCTCCACCGTGGCCCCCCCGCCGCCGAAGCCGGTGGAGGTCTTGACGAAATCCGCCCCCACTTCCTTGGCCATGCGGCAGGCGCGGACCTTCTCCGCGTCGGTGAGCATGGAGGTCTCCAGGATGACCTTCAAGACCCTTCCCCGCGTGGCTTCGCGCACCGCGCGGATGTCCTCGCGCACGAAAGCGTCGTTGCCGGACTTGAGCGCCCCGACGTTGATGACCATGTCGATCTCCTGGGCCCCGTTGGCGATGGCATCGCGCGCCTCGATCGCCTTCACCGTCGGGGTGGTGGAGCCGAGCGGGAATCCCACCACGGTGCACACCTTCACGCTGGAACCCTGGAGGAGTCGGCCGCAGAAGGCGACGTAGCTGGGATTGACGCACACCGAGGCGAAGGAGTAGGCGCGGGCCTCCGCGCAGAGCTTGGCCGCCTCCTCCTGCGTGGCGTTGGGCTTGAGGAGGGTATGATCCACGAACGGGGAGACCGCCGAGCATTGCCGGGTGGGATCGCAGGAGGCTATCCGGTCGGCGCCCAGCTCCTTGAGCTGGACGGACCCTACCTGGCCCAGGGGACTGCACTGGGGGCACTCGGTCGCGTTCGTATGGCCGTCATCCGCGTCCCTCCCCCGCGGGGAGGGATCGCGCTCCGTTGTGGGGGCGAAGCCCGTTCCCTTGACTCTCCTGGGCGCCCACTCCCCTGAGGAGAATACCTTCCCCGCCGTCCCGATGGTCACTCGTACTCCCGCGTCTCTCCCCCGCGGGGAGAGATCGCGCGTTCCGAGGGGACTTCGTGCCGTTTCCAGCGTTCCAGTCCCGTGCGTCCGGCACGGATTAGAACACCCCTCCCGCTTCTCGCAGCCCTGGCACCCTTTAAGATGCCCGCGCTCCTCGAGCGCCCGGATCACGGCATCCACCACGAGCCTCAATTCCTGTTCGTTCACGGTCGAACCCCCGTCACCCTGTCCACGATCCCGCAGATCACCGTGCGCACCGGAGCCTTCGGGTCCTTGAGCATCTGCCGCGCGGAGCTTCCCTCATCGACCACGAGCACGATGCTTCCCGGGCCCGCGCCCACGGTGTCGACGGCCATGAGTATCTCGCCGGCCGGCTTTTCCGTGATCGGATCGATGGCCCTCACCAACAGCATCGTCTTCCCTTCCAAGGAGGGATGCTTGGTGGTTCCCCAGACGTTCCCCACGACCTCTGCTATATACATGCGATTCTTGGGTTTCCCGGAAAAATCCATTGGATTTTTCCGGGAAACTCCGCTAAGTTCGAACGACACGGCCTCCTTTTCTGAAATCCTTCACCTGATGCCCCTCCACCACGGCCACCACGGTCGCGTCCACCGGGGGGTTGTCGGGAAAGGCCACGGCCGCGTCGCGCGCGGCCACCCACATGACCGGCTCGGAGGAGCCCGACCCCGTGATGTCCGCGGCGACCAGGGGGTCCCCGCAAGGGGCTCGGCTCTCCCAATCCAGCGGCTCGATGAGAAGGAGCCTCTTGCCCTCCAGCGAGTCCACCTTGCGCGTGCAGAACACGCGGCCGACCACCCGGGCGTATCTCACCGGAGGAACCTGTCCTCGAGGGCCGCCACCTTCGCCAGACGCCGCTCATGGCGCCCCCCCTCGAAAGGGGTGGCGAGGAAGACCTTGAGGATCTCCTGCAGGGCGATCTCTCCGTGCGTCTTCCCTCCTACGCACACGACGTTGGCGTCGTCGTGGGCCGCCGAGAAGCGCGCGCTGACCGAGTCGTAGGCGCAGACCGCGCGCACGCCCCGGACCTTGTTGGCCGCCAGGGCCACGGCTCCGCCGAAGCCGTCGAGGAGCACGCCCTTGTCGAATTCGCGCCGCGACACGGCCTCGCCCACCAGTTGGGCGATGTCCGGGTAATCCACGGCCTCCGCCGAGTAGCAGCCGAAATCCGTCACCTCATGGCCCAGGCCCTGGAGGAACTTCTTGAGCTTCTCCTTGGCCTCGAAACCGCCGTGATCCGATCCGATGACGAGCCTCATGGGGTCATTTCCCCACGGGCCCCAGCAATTGCGCGTCCGGCTGGGGGATGACCACATAGCTGACCAGCATCCCCTTGGGGACGACCTGGATGCCCGCTCCCACCGCGGTGCGCACCGCGCCCACCTCCCCGGTCATGGTGACATACCCCTTGCCCCCGCCCACCACGGCCTTGGGCTCGAGCAGATGCACCCGGGCCGCCTTGGCCGCCGCGTCCGCGGCGTGGATGGCCGCGATGGCCTCCTTGGTCTCGATGATCCCGACGGCCTCGAGCGCC
>CAYWAR010000057.1:0-10512 GCA_964455765.1 uncultured Elusimicrobia bacterium | reverse complement strand
TGTTCATGTACGCCTCGTTGTCGTAGCAGACGTAGAGGATGTCCTCGTCGCGGTCCGCCGCCCCGGAGAGCGCCTGGATGCCGATGTCGATGGTCCCGCCGTCGCCGGCCCAGGCCACCACCTGCGTCACGCCGTCGCCGCGCGCGAGCAGGCCGGCCTTGAGCCCGGCGGCCGTGGCCGCGGCCGAGGCGAAGGGGCAATGCAGGAGCGGTATGCTCAGCGAGGAGCGGGGGACGGGCCCGGCGATGATGGTCCAACAGCAGGCCGGGACCACGAAGGCCGTGTCCGGGCCCAGCCCCTTGAGCGCGTAGCGCATGGCCAGCGTCCCGCCGCAGCCCTGGCAAGCCAGGTGTCCGGGAGACATCAACTCGGGAAGAGGGAGCGTGGGTTTCACCTCGAGTCCTCCACCCAGGCCGGCTCACCGGGCTTGACCTTGCCCGCGACCGCGTCCAGCCAGGTCTCCTTGAGCAGTTCCACAGTGATGTCGCCCCCGCCCAGGCCGGCCACGAACCCGTAGACGGGCGGGCGGCGCTTGAGCGGGAAGAGCGCGGCCTGCAGCTCCTCGCAGAAGATGCCCTGCTGTCCCTGGGAGAAGTTCCTGTCCACCACGATCAGCGGGACCTCGGGCTTGACGAAGCGGCGCAGGGCCTCGGCCGGGAAGGGCCGGAAAACGCGCATGCGCAGGTTCCCGGCCTTGCGTCCCTGCTTGCGCAGCTCGTCGACGGCCTCCAGCGCGGTCTGAGCCGCGCTCCCGGAGGTCACCAGCACGGCCTCGGCGTCCTCGCACCGGTAGGCCTCGAAGAGGCCGTAGGAGCGGCCGAAGACCTTGCCGAACTCCGCGCCGACCTCTTCGATCACGCCCAAGGCCGAGTCCATGTCCGCGGCCAGCCTGCGCCGCAGGCGGAAGAAGTCCTTGGGCGTGGGCAGGGACCCGTAGGTCCGAGGCCGGGAGGTCATGAGCGGGTCGCGCGGCTTCAACGGGGGAAGGAAGCGGTCCACGGCTTCGGCCTCCGGGACGTCGATGGGCTCATAGGTGTGCGATAGGATGAAGCCGTCGAGCACCACCATGGTGGGCACCATCAGCCGCTCCGAGACCTTGTAGGACATGATCACGGAATCGAGCACCTCCTGGTTGGAGGCGCAGTAGACCTGCATCCAGCCCGTGTCGCGCTGGGAGAGGGAATCGGTCTGGTCCGTCCAGAGTATCCACGGCGCGCCCAGGGCCCGGTTGACGTTCGCCATCACGATGGGCAGGCGCGCGCCGGCGGCCCAATGAAGCATCTCGTGCATGTAGGCCAGCCCCTGCGAGGAGGAGGCCGTGAAGGTCCGGGCCCCGGCGGTGGATGCGCCGATGAGCGCGGCCATGGCCGAGTGCTCGGACTCCACGCGCATGAAGCGGCCGGTGAAGCTCCCCTCGGCGTGCATCTCGGCCAAGAGCTCCACGACCTGGGTCTGCGGGGTGATCGGGTAGGCGGCCACGACCTGCGCGCGGGAGAGGGCCGCGCCCACGGCCACGGCGTGGTTGCCCATGAGGACCTGCTTGCCTCCCTTCAACGCCCCTTTCACTGCGCGGCTCCTTGGACGGCGGATTCCTCCTGGATGGCGATGCACTTGGGCGGGCATTCCTCGGCGCAGATGCCGCAGCCCTTGCAGTACTGCATGTCGATGACCGGCTCCTTCTTGCCCGCGACGATGTGCACGCACGCCTCGGGGCAGAACTTCCAGCAGATGAGGCACCCGGTGCAGCGGGCCTCGTCTATCACCGGGCGGATGCTGCGCCAGTTCCCGGTCAGGTTCTCGCTCATGGAGCGGTCCCCGTTGAGCACCTGGGGCAGGCTCCGCGGGTCGCAATCAAGACGCGGCATGGGCTCCCTCCAAGTTCCGGCAGTGCTCGAAGGCTTCGCGGGCGGCTTTGACGTTGGCCTCGATCTTGACCGGAACGCACTCGCGGATGGCGCTCTCGAGCGCCCCGAACTCGCAGAGGTCCAACTCGGCGCAGAGCGCCCCGCACACCGCGGTGTTCACGATGGGGCTCGAGGGCGAGCCCAGGCCGTTGCCCAGCGCGATGCGCTTGGCCGGCACGGCCCTCAGCTTGAACTGCTCCCAACCCTTCCGGGGTTCGAGCGTCTCCGCGTTGATGAGGAAAAGCCCCCCCTTCTTGAGCCCCCGCGT
The DNA here is from genome assembly GCA_964455765.1 of uncultured Elusimicrobia bacterium. GTDB lineage: Bacteria > Elusimicrobiota > Elusimicrobia > UBA1565 > UBA1565 > CAYHRV01. The sequence continues at coordinate 8,340 of CAYWAR010000057.1, read as the reverse complement.
CACCTCCACTCCGGCCAGCAGGGTCGGGTCGAGGAGCACCACCGCGTCGGGCTCGTAGATGCGCGTCCTCAGGCGTATGGGCTCCTTGGAGATGCGGGCATAGGCCACCACCGGCGCCCCCCGGCGTTCGACGCCGAACTCCGGGATGGCCATGCACTCCCCGCGCCCGGAACGGAGCACGGTCTCGGCCAGGATTTTGGCCGCGATGACGGTCCCTTGCCCGCCGCGGCCATGGAATCTTATCTCGAGCATTCGAACCTCTTACACCCGCCCGAGCCGGAAATCCCTCGGAGTCCCAGCCCGGGCGCGTTGTATTTTCATCGGAAATCCCAATGAGAGTTTCCGTGTGACCTTTATTCCTAATAGATGTTATGCAACAACATGGCCAAATACGATTTATTGTCCCTACCCCAAATATGTATTAGACTCGACGCGATGCTATCCGCCCTCCTGCTCCCCGCTCTGCCCCAGGCCGTCTACCAATCCCTGCTCGCCATCCTCCTGGCTCTCCTGGAGATCGAGATCGAGGGCGCTCACGGCTGGGCGGAGAAGCTTCCGACCTGGCGCTGGGGTCCGCCCTGGTACCTGCGGCTGACCAACGGCAAGGCCATGACAGGCTACCATGCCTGCCTCCTGTCCCTGATATTGCTCTTCCTGCATGGCCCGCTCCTGGAGGGGTTCACCTGGGAGCGCGAGGCCCGGGTGCTCTCCGTCTTCTTCCAACTCGCCGTGGTCTGGGACTTCCTCTGGTTCGTCTTGAACCCGGCCTACGGGACTCCCCGCTTCAAGCCCGGTCAGGTCGCGTGGTTCCGCTCCTGGATCGGCCCGGCCCCGGCCGACTACTACGGCGGCCTCTTGCTCTCCCTGGCCCTGGGCGCGGCGTGCGGCGAGTTCGGCCCGCGGGCCGCGGAACTCGTCCTCCAGCTCCCGGTGGTCCTGGCCGCATTGTCCTGGGCGGCCTCGCGGCGGAGATAGGCCGCGACGGCGGCCCCCAAATCCTCCACTAAGCCGTGATTAGTCGGCGGGTGGGCCTGCCTCGAAACTCGTCATGCGGGTACGCGGTCGGCCGAGGTGTCGGCCGCCGCTCGGAACTCGCCCGGCTGCCCTGGTAGTCGAGAGCCGGGCTCCGTTACGCCCCGCCGTGCCGAGTTTCGAGTCACCCCCCGCCCGTTCTCGCCTTCGACTCTCTCTGGGCAGAGTTCAGACATCCGCGCCTGAGCCAGGACGACATCAGGCTCGCGTCTTCGCAAGAGGTCCGGTGGACCCCTCCGCCCACGGGCCGTGCGTCGTTGGGGGGGGGCCGGGGCGATGGGCCCCATCGGCGGCAGGCCCTGTCGGATCGAGAACAACTCCTTACTGGAGGATCAGGGACGGCCCGCAGAGCTCGGCAAGTGCTATCATATCCTTCCTGAGCTGTTGTCCTTTTTAGGAGGAACACCGCCATGAAGTCCCTTCTTCTGATCCTTCTGTTCGCCGTTCCTGCCGCTTCCCAGCAGACGGACTCGGCGCCGAGCGCCGTGTCCAAACCCGCCAAGCCGGCCAAGAAGGCCAAGCCGAAACTCGGGCAATGGTTCAAGCATTGGAAGGACGCCCTGGAAAAGTCCGCGGTCGAAGGCCGCTACCGCAGGGTGCGCACCGGCTCGGTGGCCGCGGTGCGCGGCGCGCCGCAGAAGGACGCCGCCGCCGGCGAGATCTACTGGAAGAGCGGGGTCACCGACAAGGTGAAGTCCCAGCTATTGAAGGAACGCGCGGAACTGGCCGAGGCGGCGGAGCTCATCCTGCAGGGCAAGCTCCAAGAAGGCCGGGAGCGGCTCGACGCCTTCGAGAAAGCCCATCCCAAGAGCGACTTCGGCGGCGACGTCATCGAAGCCCGGGCCCATCTCGAAGAGCTCTCCAAACAAGCAGCTCCCGCGACCCCTTAGACCTCCGCGGGACGGCGCCAAAGGAAGTAGACGGGGATGCCGAGCAGGACGATGAAGATGCCCGGCCAGGTGTAGAGCGGCTTGAAGACCAGCAGGTCGAGGCTGATGGCCGACGCGGCGGCGATGTAGAGGGCCGGGACGAGCGGATACCCCCAGACGCGGTAGGGCCGCGGCGCGTCCGGCTTGTCGCGCCGCAAGAGGAATATCCCCCCCACCGTCAGGATGTAGAAGAGGAGCACGGCGAACACCACGTAATCGAGCAGGGCGCCGTAGGTGCCCGATAGGCAGAGCACCGCGGACCACGCCGCCTGCCAGAGGAGCGCGTTGCCGGGCACCGAACCGGCGTTGAGCTCCGCGGCCTTGCTGAAGAACAACCCGTCCTTGGCCATCGCGTAATACACGCGCGCTCCCGCGAGGATGATCCCGTTGGCGCAGCCGAAGGTGGAGACCATGATGAGGAGCGCCATGAGCGCGGCCGCGGGGCCGCCGAGGATGCGTTCGGCCGCGGCCGTCGCCACCCGGTCGTTGGCCGCGAACTGGATGCCGCGTCCCAGCGTGTCGGCGGCGTCGGGCCTCCCGGCCAGGGGGAGCACGCTGAGATAGGCGAGGTTGACGAGCAGATAGAGCGAGATGACGATGCCCGTGCCGAGGATGAGGCTGAGCGGGATGCTGCGCTGAGGCTCGCGCACCTCCCCGGCGGTGAAGGTGATGTTGTTCCAGGCGTCCGCGGAGAAGAGGGAGCCGACCTGCGAAACGCCCAGCGCCGCGAGCAGGAGCAAGCCGCTCAGGGGGCGGGCGGAGAGCGCCCCGCCCTCGCCCGCGCGCAGCCAGCTCGCGTCCCAAAAGCCCGCGAGATTGGCGCGCCAGACCTCCGGGTCCCGGCCTATCGTGAGCCCCAGGAGGATGAGCCCGGCCAGCGCGGCCGTCTTGGCGAGGGTGAAGGCGTTCTGGATGGCCTTGCCGCCCCTGAGCCCCCGCAGGTTGACGCCGGTGAGCAAGCACAGGAGGGCGATGGCGAGGAGCTGGGCGGAGGATACTTTGAGCGGGCCCAGGGTGAAAAGGACGTTCGTCTCGCCGAACCAGGGGAGAAGCACCGCCGTGTATTTGGCGAAGGCCACGCAGACCGCGGCGATGGTGCCGGTCTGTATGACCAGGAACAAGGTCCAGCCGTAGAGGAAGCCGACCAGCGGGTTATACGCCTCGCGCAGATAGACGTACTGCCCGCCGGCCTGCGGCATCATCCCCGCGAGCTCCCCATAGCTCAGGGCGGCGGCCAGGGTGAGCGCTCCCGTGATGAGCCACGCGGCCAGGAGCCAGCCGCCGCCTCCCACGGTGCGCGCGATGTCGGCGCTGACGATGAAAATGCCGGAGCCTATCATGGAGCCGACGACGATCATCGTCGAGTCCAGGAGCCCCAGCTCCCGCTTGAACTCGCTCAAGACCGTGCGGAGGCGGAAGCGCGGGACTTGGCCAGGACGCTGTGATGGCGCCCGTAGAACCAGTAGATGGCCAGCCCCAAGGCCAGCCAGATCCCTAGCCGCCACCAGTTCTCGACGGGCAGGGAGAACATGAGCAGAAGGCAGGTGGCGATGCCCGCGATCGGGACGAAGGGCGAGCACGGGCAGCGGAAAGGACGATGGGCGTCGGGGTTGGTCTTGCGCATGATGAGCACGGCCCCGCAGACGATGACGAAGGCGAGGAGCGTGCCGATGTTGACGAGCTCGGCCAGGATGCGCAGGGGGATGAACGCCGCCATGAGCGCGACCACGACGCCGGTGAGGATGGTCGACTTATAGGGCGTGCGGTACTTCTCATGGACCGCGCCGAAGAAGCTCTCCGGCACCAGGCCGTCGCGCGCCATGGCCAGGAACACCCTGGGCTGGGAGAGCATCATGACCAGGAGCACCGAGGTGATGCCCGCGATGGCTCCCAGCGAGATGAGGAACTGCGCCCACGGCAGGCCCGCCTGGCGGAAGGCGTCGGAGACCGGGGCGTCGATGTTGATCCGGCCGTAGGGCACCATCCCGGTCAGCACTCCCGCCACCAGGATGTAGAGGACCGTGCAGAGGATGAGCGAGGCGATGATGCCTATGGGAACGTCCTTCTGCGGGTTCACGGCCTCCTCGGCGTGCGTGGAGACGGAGTCGAAGCCGATGTAGGCGAAGAAGATCATGGCCGAGCCGGCGAGCACCCCCAAGGGCTCCCCTCCGGCGCCGGTCTGGCCCAGGAGCGTGTGCCCGAAGAAGCTCACGCCCGTGTAGCCGTAGGGCGCGAAGGGGAACCAGTTCTTCGGATCGACGTAGAAAGCGCCCACGATGATGACGAAGAGCACGATGATGACCTTCGTGATGACCATCGCGGTGTTGAAGGTGGCGCTCTCCTGGATGCCCCGGACCAGGATGAAGGCGATGATCGCGGTGATGACGATGGCCGGCAAGTCGAACATGCTCCCGGTGGCCATCAGCATGCCGGTGGCCGGATTGAAGTCGAAGGGGGCCTTTCCCAACAGCGGCGGGACATGCGCGCCGAAGATGCCGATGAAGTCCTGGAAATAGTGGGACCAGCCGTGGGCGACGGCCGAGGAGGCCACGGTATACTCGAGCACCAAGTCCCAGCCGATGATCCAGGCGAAGAGCTCGCCCAAGGTGGCGTAGGCGTAGGTGTAGGCGGAGCCGGCCACGGGGACCATCGAGGCGAACTCCGCGTAGCAGAGGGCGGCGAAGATGCAGGCGATGCCCGCGACCACGAAAGAGAGGACCAGGGCCGGCCCCGTCTTGTCGTGGGCCGCCACGCCGGTCAGGACGAAGATGCCGGTGCCGATGATGGCGCCGACCCCGAGGCTCGTCAAATGCGTCGGGCCCAGGACGCGGCGCAGGCGGTTTTCTCCCTTCATCTCTTCGAGCAGGAGCGAGAGCGGCTTGGTGGCGAACAGATTTTTCATGGGTTTCCTTTGCGTCCCTAGGGTATGAGTATCCCGGCGATGGTGGCGGTCATGAAGGTCGCGATGGCGCCGACGGCCATCGCCTTGAGGCCGAGCTTGGCGAGGTCGTGGCGCCGCGTCGGCGCGATGCCCGATATGCCCCCGATCTGGATGGCGATCGAGGAGAAATTCGCGAAGCCCGAGAGCGCGTAGCTGACGATCACGATGGAGCGATGGGTCAGCGGCTGACCGGTCTTGAGGATGTCGGTCAGCTGGAGATAGGCGACGAACTCGTTGAGGACGGTCTTGACGCCGATGAGCTTGCCGACCGTCCAGCAATCCTGGGTGGGGACGCCCATGAGGCGGGCGATCGGCCAGCCGGCGAGAGCCAGGATCATCTCGAGGCTGAGTTGGGGGTAGCCGGCCAAGGCGCCCGCGATCCGGATGAGGGCGTTGAGCATCGCGATCAGGGCGATGAAGGCGAGCAGCATCGCCGCGACGTTGAAGGCCAGGGAGAGGCCCTCCGACGCCCCGCGCGCCGCCGCGTCGATCACATTGGCGTCGATCTTCTCACGGCCCATCTTGACGTGGCCCAGGGTCTTGGGCGTGAGGGTCTCGGGCATGGCGATCTTGGCGCAGACGAGGGCGGCGGGGGCGGACATCACCGACTGAGCGATCAGATGTCCCGCGATGTCCGGGAAGTATTGGTGCAGCATCCCGACGTAGGCGGCCAGCACGCCGCCCGCCGTGTTGGCGAAGCCCCCGACCATGACCGCCATGAGCTCCGAGTTCGTCATCTCCGCGATGTAGGGTTTGACCACGAGCGGGGCCTCGGTCTGGCCGACGAAGATGTTGGCCGCCGTCGAGAGCGTCTCCGCTCCGGAGGTCCTCATGGTCTTGTGCATGACGATGGCGATGAGATCGACGATCCACTGCATGACGCCCAGATAGTAGCCGACCGTCATCAGGGAGGAGACGAAGATGATGGTCGGCAGGACGTTGAAGGCGAAGTTGACCATCGGTCCCTCGATCTGCCCCGTCAGGAAAGAGCTGAAGAGGAACTTGACCCCCTCCTGAGTGAACCCAAGGAGGGCCAAGGCCCCGTCGTTGAGCTTTGAGAAGAACCAGAGCCCCGGAGCGGTCTTGAGGACGATGACGCCGAAGAGCAGTTGGAGCGCCATGCCCCAGGCGACGAGCCTCCAGTCGATCTTCCTGCGGTCGGTCGACATCAGCCAGCACAAGCCGAGCAGGGCGAAAAGCCCGAAGAAGGAAAGAGAGCGTTCGAGGAGGGATGTCGGGGCTTCGGCGGCCCGGCGCACGGCCATCTCCGCCTGGATGGGATTTGCGGCGGGCGTGGAGGAGGCGGCCTGGGCGGGGGGCGTGTCCTTCGCGGCTCCGACCGAGAAGGCGGCGGTCCCCAGGGCGCCGAAGAGGCCGCACATCGCAAAGAAGGCCCAGATCCGCCCCGCGCGCAAGAGCGAGGGACGGCCCGCCGCTGAAATCGAGCCTCCCATCCGCCCTCGCTGGATCGGTCCCATGTGCGCGTTAATATAGCATCGTTTCGGCCCAGGACGCAAAAAAACATAGAATGTCATCCATGCGGCGCGGCCCATCCACCGGGAAAGCCGTATTCATCCTCGGCGCGTCCCTGCTCCTCGCACCCGGACCGGCAGGGGCCGCGGTCACGCCCTACGTCTACAACTACATCCTGCGCCATTATGACGCGAGCAACGCGGTCACGGCCAGCCAGATGTTCAACGTACCTATGCCCATGGCTCGGGGCGAGCCCGGCAACTGGAAGCTCACCGTTTCCCCCGCCTACGACCAGGTCACGGCCACACCCATCCGATTGCGGGGAGCCAGCCTCAATTTCGGCTATAGCCGCCGCTTCGCGGGCGGCTGGGGCCTCTACGCCATCGCGCTGACCAACCACATGGTCACATCCCCGACCACGGAGGACGGCACTCCACACGACCGGCTCATGGACGCGGACTTCACCGGGCTGACCGGGCCCGCGGTCTACGCCGGGACCCTGAAAAGCGGCGGAACCATCACCACCCTGGGGGAAAGCTTCGGCCCGAGCTACACCTTCTGGCGCGATCGCCGCGACCGTCCGCCCGTGACCCTCTTCGGCGGCCCGGTGTTCAGCCAATCCTTCGCCCGGAACCTGCGGAACGAGTACGATTTCACGGGCACGGAGTCCGGGACCGGCAAGAGCTACCGCCTCCACGGCTCCATCGACCGGAACCTGACCGTCACCTGGATGGGGGCCGTGCTGGGCGCCGTCGCGGAGTACGAACTGGGCGAGCACTTCATCCTCTCGCCGCACGTCTATGAAGTGTTTCTGCCGAGATCCAGCCAGGTCGGCAATTCCACCCTGCGCGAGGTGGAAACCCTCAATGGAGCCGTCCAAACGGACTCGACCACGCATTTCTCGGTCAACAGCTCGATCGACACGGTATATTTCCCGATCCCGGGCGTGGACGTGGTCTATCGGGACTGGTCCCTGGGGATCAACCTGGTGAGCCCTTTCGGAGGGGCCATCGCGCGCACCACCGCCCGGCAGTTTCTACACGGTGCCTGGCCCATGAGCCTGAGCCTCAGCAAGTCCTTCGGCAACTACAAGAAATAGCCGCCCGGCGGGGCGTCAAGGGCGGGCTTGGTCGGCCGGACCGTCGAGGACTTCGCGCGCCTTTCGCAGCAAGGCGTCCGCGGTGAAGGGCTTGAACATGAACGCCAAGCCGGGCTCCAGGACGCCGTCGCTCACGATGGCGTTATCCGTGAATCCGGAGACGAACAGGGTCTTGCGCGCCATCCCCTTGGACGCGACCGCCCGGGCCAGCTCGCGCCCGCTCATCCCCGGCATCACCACGTCCGTGATCAGCAGGTCCACGGGCTTGCCGTGCCGCTCCAGCGCTTCCAGCGCCGCCCGTCCGTCGGCCGCGGCCAATACCGAATAACCGTTGCCCCCCAGGACGCGCGCGACGAGCCGGCGCAGCGTGTCCTCATCCTCGACCAACAGGACCGTTTCATCGCCCGCGAGCGCGAGGGCCTCGGCCTCATCGCCGCCGTCTTCGCTCGCCGGCGCTTCGACTTGGGGGAAATAGATGCGGAAGGCCGTGCCTTCTCCCGGCGCGCTCTCCACCTCGATCTCGCCGCCGCTCTGCTTGACGATCCCGTACACCATGGACAATCCCAAGCCCGTCCCCTTCCCCTTTTCCTTCGTGGTGAAGAACGGCTCGAAGAGATGGGACTTGACCTCCTCGCTCATGCCGCATCCCGTGTCGCGCACGCTCAGGAACACCAGGGGCCCCCCGGGCATGTCCGGATGTTTCGAGGAGAAGTCGCCGGCCGGGACGGTGACCCCGGTCTCGAAGGCCAGGATCCCGCCCTTGGGCATCGCGTCGCGCGCGTTGACCGCGAGATTGAGGATCACCTGCTCGACCTGCCCGGAGTCCAGCTTGGCCAGGCACGGATGGGCGGCGAGCCGGGTCTCGC
>CAYWAR010000056.1:0-10531 GCA_964455765.1 uncultured Elusimicrobia bacterium | reverse complement strand
TCGGAAAGCAGGAAGCGGTGGAAATCCCGGCGGTGGATCATGAGCAGGCGGGAGTCGGCCACGGCCTGGGCCGAAGCAGAACGCACGTGGGCAAGGAGCACCGCCATCTCGCCGAAGAAGTCGCCGGGGCCGAGGTAGGCGAAAGTCTTGCGCTTGCGGGTGTTGGATTGGCTGTAGATCTTGATCCGGCCGGCGAGGACAACGAACATGTGGTCGGCGGACTCGGATTTGGTGAATATCTGGCTCCCCTTGGGGAAATCGCGCATCTTCGTGAAGGCCATGATGCGCTTGAGGTCCTTGGGACGGAGGCTGCGCAGAAGAGGAAATTTAGAGATGTGTTGGATCACGGCCTAGAGTGTACCTAAAACCCGTCTCAAACGGCAATAGGACGCCGTCTCTCTGTCAAGGCGCCGTCCCCCTCCTCCCGCCAGTGTTGCGGGGTCCTGCGGCTGTGTTAGACGGCAGGGGAGGCGGGAGGGTCGATGGGGAGGGTGAAGAAGACCTTGGTGCCTTTGCCGACCTCGCTCTCCAGCCGTATCGTCCCCCCATGGGCGTCCACGATGGATTTGACGATGTAGAGGCCCAGGCCGGTCCCGGGGGTCTTGATCGAGATCGCGTCGCCGGCGCGATAGAACTTCTGGAAGAGGCGCTTCTGGCTGTCCGGGGGAATGCCCGGCCCCTGGTCCTCCACGCAGACCTCGATGGATTCGCCCGACCGGCGGCCGCTGATGCGGATGACTCCCTTGGGCGGGGAGTATTTCAAGGCGTTGCCCGAGAGGTTGATGATGGCCCGCTGGACCTGGTCCGGGTCGGCGTGGGGTGAGGGGAGGCCTTCCTCGAAGGCGACCTCGAACTTCACGCCCGCGCGGTTCTCGCCGAAGGTCTCGGCCACCCGGCGGGCCAGGGAGGCCGCGTCGATGCGCTCCATGCGCAGGAGCGTCGCCCCGGCTTCTAGGCGCGAGACGTCGAGGAAGTCGTCGACGAGGCGCCCCAGGCGTATCGATTCATCCAGGATGATCCGGAGGTATTGGTTCCTCTGCGCCGCAGGAAGGGTGGCTCCGAACTCGATGAGAGTGTCCGCGAATCCCCGGATGGAGGTCAGCGGCGTCCTCAGCTCGTGGCTGACGATGTTGACGAACTCCGTCTTCATCCGCTCGACCTCTTTGCGCTGGCTGATGTCGCGCACGACCCGGACCATCTCGAAGGGCCTGCGGTGGTCGTCACGGATGAGCGTGAAGGTCATCTCCACGGGGATGGGGGTCCCGTCGCTGCGCAGATGGATGCCTTCCACGCTGAGGACGCTGCCCTTCTCGAGCGTCTCCCGCTCGAGGCCCAAGTAGCGCTCGCGGCGGTCCGGCGGGACCAGGAGGTCGGCGGCCTGGCGGCCGAGGACTTGCTCCGGCGCGTAGCCGAAGGTCTCGAGGGCGCCCCGGCTGGACGCCAGGATGCGCCCCTCGAGGTCGGTCAGGAAGAGAGGGTCCGCCGACTGTTCCGCCACCGCCGCCAGACGCTTCTGCTCCCTCAACTGGCCATGGACCACGAAGGCGTTGCATACGAGCTTGGCTGTGTCGGCGAGAAGGCGGACCACCTCCGGCCCGGGTTCCTCGTTGCGGAGATAGCCGGTGACCAAGGCTCCCACGAAACGGGCGTCGACGGAGGAGGCGAGGATGGGCACTCCCAGCAGGCCGAGCCCCGGTTGGACGAGCCAGGAGTTGGAGAGGTCCGAGCGCAGGCGCTCGAGAAGGGAGTTTTCGGAGCCGCGCGCCTCCTCGGATAGGAAGAGCTTCTCTCCGTGCCGATGAAGGCACAGCAGACGGGGCCCCTCGGCTTGATGGATCGAGATGTACTTCGCTCCCGAAAGGGCCAGGATGGCGTGTCCCGCGGATGCCAGGGACGCATCGAGGGACTCTCCGGAGAAGAGCTTGAGCGATGCGCGGTTGAGGAGCACCAGCTTCTGATAGCGCTCTTGGAAAAGGGCCGCCGGATCGGCCGTCTCCCGAGCCCCGGGGAGCGCGGCTTCGGGTTCGATGAGCCTGCCCTCGAGCCATAATCGCGTGCGGCCGCCCCCGGCGTCGATGGCCGCGCCGAGACCGTGGCGCGCCCCTTCCAGGACGCGTTCGGCATCGGAGTCCGCGCTTCCTCCGACGCTGACGCTGAAGCGGAAGCCTTCGCGCACCTGCGCGCTCAGGCGGGTCGCCGCGGACGGGAGTCCCGGGCCGGAGGCATCCGGAAGCATCATCCCGATATCCTCGTCGAATAGGCGCCCCAGGACGTCCCCGGAGCGGGCCCGGGAGCGAAGGAGGTCGCCCAACTGGGCGAGGAGGCGGACCGCGGTCCGTTCCCCGTGGTCCCGGCGGATCTCCTGGAGCTTGTCGATGTGAAAGACGAGCAAGGCGGCCTTGGAGCCCGCCGCGATCTCAGCCGCGAGGTATCTGAGGAAAAATCCCGAGGCGTAGATGCTGGAGTTGGCTTCCAGCGCGCGTCCGGAGATCCGCCCGGGGAAGAGGCGCTGGAGGGCCTCCTCGGCCCAAAGGCCGAGCAGATCGGACGCCCCGGAGAGCTCGCGGAGATCCTTGTCGAAGCAGGAGAGGGAGAGGCGTCCGCCGTCCTCGATGGGACGGGAGTTGTGGATCAGGTAGCGGGCGGACTCGGCGCCCAAGGGGGCGCCGCCGTCGATGGACCCCTCTCCGGGCTTTCCGTTGAGCGTCCTCTCCTGTGCGGCGACCAGGAGCGCCGCCTCAGCCGCGGAAACCCCGGCGAAGGCGAGCACCGTGCTCCCCCCGGGCCGGAGTTCGGCGAGGACGCAGGCCGGGACGGCCAAGCGGCGCGCGGCGCGGGAGGCGATCTCGGAGAGCGGCTCCAGGTCCTTGGTCCGTTCCTCCATGCCCGTTTCAGCTCCTCCTGGGGCCCGCGAGCTTCAAGGCCAAGGCGAGCAGTTCCTTGAAGTCGAAAGGTTTTCCCATCCGCGCGTCGGGTCCGCCCTCTCCGGGGAGCGGATCGTCCGGCTCGGGCTTCTTGGCCGTGAGGATGAGGACCGGAAGTCCGCGCAGGGCCGGGTCGGATTTGATCCGCCGGCAGAGTTCCCAGCCGTTGAGCCCGGGGAGCTGGACGTCGAGCACGGCCAAGTCGAAGGCGAGCGGGCGCCCCCGGAGAGCTTCCCAGGCGGCCGCGCCGTCCTCGAAGCGGGCAACGCCGTGGCCCGAGAGCTGGAACCTGTCCCTCAGGAGGGTCGCCATGGCGCCGTCGTCCTCCACGAGCAATATGTTCAAATCAGCGTCCCCCCCGCGGGGGGACGCTCGTTCGGGGGGGCCCAATGCCGTTTTATTTGGAGTTTCCTCTTCATTTCTTACTAGAAAGGGAAAAGAGCGAGCGCCTTCGGCGCTTGTCCCCCTCGGAACGCGCGCATCTCCCCGCGGGGGAGATGCGCGGGAATTATATCAATCTTCCGCCTCCGGGTTCACGACGGAAAACAGGTCGGGATGGGAGCTCAGGGCTCCGTCCCCGTCCAGGGCTTTGAGGACGGCCTGCCTCCCTTTCGCGCCGGCGGGCCTCAGCGGAGGCCAGGTGGCCACCGGGAGGAATTCGATGCGGCGCACCCCCTCGCGCGAGAGCCGGATGCGGGCGATGGCGCTCCAGCGCGTGGCCGGGGCGGGAGAGACGAAGAGAAAATTGCCGAGAGAGTGGAGGATGGGCTTCCCTTTGTAAAGCTCCACGGCCTGCAGTACATGGGGGTGGTGCCCGAGCACGAGGTCGGCGCCGGCGTCCACCGCGGCGCGGCCGAAGGCTCGTTGGATGGGCTGAGGGGCCTCCATCTTCTCGGTCCCCCCGTGGAAGGATACGACCAGGAGATCGCATTCCTTGCGGGCCTGGGCGATCCAGAGAGGGAAACGGTCGAAATCGGAATAGGCCGTGCCGGGTTTGTGCGCCTTGGCCCACATGAACTCCGGGACCGTGCTGGTCAGGCCCAGGAATCCGATCCGAAGCCCCCCCGCCGAGACGAAGACGGGCTTGCGCGCCGCGGCCAGATCCTTGCCCGCGCCCATGTGGAGGAAGCCGCGCCGCGAGAGGGCCGCGAGCGTGTCCCCGAGTCCGGTCGGGCCGTAGTCCATGACGTGGTTGTTGGCCAGGTTGAGCACCGTATAGCCCGCCGCGGAGAGCGCGGCCAGGCTCTCCTCCGGACAGCGGAAATTCCACTTCTTCTCGGCTTTCTCACCCCGCCGCGTAACGGCCGTCTCGAGGTTCCCGAACACGATGTCGCCCGAGAGCCAGGAACGCACGCGCCGTGTCGGGACCTCCGGTCCCAGGAGCCGTATCACCGCGCCGTGGGGCCCGTCCAGGCGGATGTCCCCGGTCGCCACGAGGGTGACTTCCTCGGCGCGGGCCGCGGCCGAGAGAACGGCCAGCGCCGCGGCCAGGAAGAGTCTCAGAGGTCCCATGACTTCAGGAGCTTGAGCGCCCGGGCGTGCGTGTTGTCGGGGTGCAGCGGGGTGATCGAGACGAATCCCTCGCGCATCGCCGCCACGTCCGTTCCAGGCTGAGCGGGGCGGGAGACGACGCGGCTGGCCAGCCAATAGTATGGGACCCCGCGCGGGTCGCGGTGCACCGTGACCTTTTTCGCGTAGACGCGGTTGCCGAGCCGGGTGGCGCGGGCTCCCCGGAGGGAGGCGAGGGGCGCCGGGGGGACGTTGACGTTGAGACAGACTCCGGGCGGGAGCATTTTGCGCAGGGCCAGGGCGCATATCCGACGGGCGTATTCCGCGGCGCCCGAAAAATCCTCCAGCGCCCAGGCTCCCCCTCCGCGCCTGCGCCCACCCTCGGAGAGACCCCGGCTGACCGCGAGGGAGGGCACGCCCAGCATCGCCCCTTCCAGAGCTCCGGCGACGGTCCCCGAGTACACCACGTCCTCGCCCAGATTGTATCCTTGGTTGATCCCGGAGACGAGCGCGTCCACCCGGCCCTTCATCAATTCGCAGACTCCCAAGCGCGCGCAGTCCGCGGGGCTCCCGTTGACCAGGAAGACCCCCCGGCGGACTTCCCGGGCGCGCAGCGGCTTATGCAGGGTCAGGCAATGGCTTTCGGCGGAACGCTCCCGTTCAGGGACCACGACGCAGACCCGGCCCAGGCGGGAGAGGGCCTCGATGAGCGGATGCAGGCCGCTCCCGTTCCAGCCGTCGTCGTTGACGACCAATATCCGGGAGCGGCTCATCCTGCGGCCTCCTCGACCAAGTCCGCCAGCCTGCCCACGCACTCGGCGGGGGGCGGGAACCCGGCTTTTCCATAAGCGCGGCTCATCTCCAAGAGCGAGGCCGGCCGCAGGAGAGCCTCCAGGGCCTGGAGCACGCGCGGGCCGCCGAGGGGCTCCCTGAGCATCCGCGCGGCGCCCGCGCGCTCGAGACGGAGCGCGTTGGCCGCCTGGTGGTCGTTGGAAGCGGCCGGGTAGGGGATGAGAAGGGCGGGCAAGGCCTGCGCCGCGAGTTCCGCCAGGGTCGCCGCCCCGCTGCGGCACACGGCCAGGTCCGAGGCGGCGTAGGCGAGCTTCATGTCGTCGAGGTATCCGCGCACGACGGCCTTGGGCGCGCCAAGGGACGCGTAAAGGGCTTCTACCTCGGCCGATCCGGCGGGTCCGGCCAGATGGAGGACCTGGAAGCGCGGTCCTCTCGCGCAGGCCTCGGCAAGGATGGGAGGGAGGTCCCCATTGAGGGAGCGCGCCCCTTGGGACCCGCCGAAGACGAGGACGACGAGGGCGTCCGGATCCAGTCCCAGCGCGGCGCGCGCCTCGGAGCGCCGCGAGCGCTCCCAGAGTTCGCGCCGGACCGGAGTCCCGGTGAAGACGATCCGCGCGCGCCGCGCGCCTTCCTCCATCGGAAAGCCCGTGGCCAGGACCTCGGCGAAAGGAAGGCCGGCCTTGTTGGCCAGGCCGAGGACGGCGTTGGCTTCATGCAGGATGAGAGGAATTCCAAGGCCTCCCGCCGCCGCGGCCAGGGGGAAGCTCAGATAGCCCCCCATGCCCACCGCGGCCGAGGGCCGCCAGACGCGCAGGGTGTTGCGGGCGATGCGCATGCTCCGGGCCAGGGCGAGTCCGAAACCCAGCCAGGCGAGGGAAGGCTCGCGGGGGAAGCCGCGCAAGGGCAGTTCGAAGTAAGGGAGGTCCTCCGCGGCGAGCCGGGGGCCCGCCGGGTCGCCGGTGCGCAGGCAATAGAGGACCTCATGGCCCCGTTCCCGGAGGCAGCGGCCCAGGGCGTAGCCGGGATAGAAATGGCCGCCGGTCCCTCCGCAGGCGATGACGATCCTCATGCGGGACCCGATTGCCTCGAGATGTTCAAAAGCACCCCCACCGAGGCCAGGGTGACCAACAGCGAGGAGCCTCCATAGGAGAAGAAGGGCAGGGGCAGCCCCTTGGTCGGCAGGAGCCCGATGGACATGGCCACGTTGAAGGCCGACTGCAGGAACAGGAGGAAGGTGATGCCCGCGGCCAGCAGTGTCCCGAAGAGGTTGGGAGCGTTGCGGGCGATGCGGACTCCCCGGAGAAGGAAGAGGGCGAACAGGGTCAGGGCGCCCAGGCTCCCGAGCAGTCCCAGCTCCTCGCCGAGGATGGCGAAGATGAAATCCGTATGGGCGGCCGGGAGGTACATGAGCTTGAGTTGGGAGGCGCCCAAGCCCTTTCCGAACCAGCCTCCGGAACCCACCGCGGTCAGGGATTGGACGAGTTGATACCCGGAGCCCTGGGCTTGGCTGAAAGGGTCCAGGAAGCTCAAGAGGCGTTTGCGCCGGTACGGGTAGCGCAGAAGCTCGAAGACGAGCACGGGGAGGGCGCAGGCGAGGGCGCCGGCCATGTGCGAGGGTCGGGTCCCCCCTACGAAGAGGACCAGGAGGCCGACGCCGAAGAGCAGGGCCGGCGTCCCGATGTCGGGCTCCATCCCGATGAGGGCCAGGATGAGCCCCACGACGGTCCACGGGACGATGAAACCGTGGAGCAGGGAGGAGACCTTGCTCTTCTTGCGGTCCACGTAGTCGGCCAGGAAGAGGATGACGGCCAGCTTGGCGAACTCCGCGGGCTGGACCCCGACGGGTCCGAGCCGTATCCAGCGCTTGACCCCGGCGACGGGCCGGGTGAAGAGGACCAGGATCAGGGCGAGCAGGCAGGCGAACAGGGCCGGCCAGACCCACTCGCGCAGGCGGTTGTAATCCATGCGGCTGAGGAAGGCCATGGCGCCCAATCCGAGGATCCCCCAAAGGGCCTGGCGCTTGATGAAGTAGAGGGGGTCGTGCATCTGGGTGTCCGCCAGGATGGCGCTGGCCGAGCACATCATGATGGTCCCGAAGGCGAGGAGAAGGAAAGTGAGGGCCAGCAGGCCGTAGTCCGGCCCCGCCGCTCGGCGGCTCATGGCCGCTTGCGGAGCAGTTCTTTGAAGGTCCGTCCGCGATGCTCGTAATCCTTGAACTGGTCCATGGAGGCGCAGGCCGGAGAGAGGAGCAGCGTCTCCCCCGGGACCCCGATTCGCAAAGCCACGGACACGGCCTGATCGAGCGTCTCGCACGGGAAGACATGCGCGGCCCCGGCGAGGTCCTCCTCGATCTTCGCCGCCGCGCTCCCGATGGTGAGCACGGCCTTGACCGTCGAGGCCACCAGGGGCTTGAGGGCGGCGAAGCCTCCGGGCTTGGCCAGGCCCCCGAGGATGAGGAGGATCTTGCCCGCGCGGTCCTGGAGGCTCTTGAGGGCGACCAGCGTGGAGTCGACGTTGGTGGCCTTGGAGTCGTTGATGCAGAAAAGCCCTTTCGCCTTGGGACAGTCCTCCAGCCGATGTTCGACCCCCTGGAAGGATTTGAAGGCCCTTTCGACGGCCTTGAGGTCGACTTTCCGGCTGAGCGCGAGCAGGGTCGCGGCCATGGCGTTCTCGATGTTGTGTTCCCCGGGCAGGCGCGGGGCGCTCAGGGAGCGGGGCTTCTTGTCGCCGGGGAGTTGGACGCGGAGCTTGCCGCCCTCGAACCAGGCGCAGGACCCCTCCGTCGGCCGCAGGCTGAAGAAGAGCTTTCGCGCCCCGCAGCCGCGGGAAAGGCCCACGACCAACGGATCCGAGGCGTTGAGGACGCAGACCCCGGAACGGTCCATGCGCCGGAACACGCGGGCTTTGGCGGCCATGTAGGCGGCCATGCTGCCGTGGTGGTCGATGTGGTCCGAGGTGATGTTCAGGATCGCGGCGGCGGCCGGGCGCAAGAAGCGGCTGTCCTCGAGCTGGTAGCTCGATACCTCCAGAACCAGGACGTCCCCCGGGCGTACGGCGCGCACGCATTGCGAGAGCGGGGTCCCGATGTTGCCGAGCGCGTGGACGCGCCGCCGCGCGGCCTTGAAGACCGCGGCGGTCAGCGCCGTGGTGGTAGTCTTCCCGTTGGTCCCGGTGACGGCGATGACCTCGCGCGCCTTGCAGAAGGACAGCGCGACCTCCAACTCGCTGAAGACCGGTATGCCGGCGGACTTGAGCCGTCCCAGAATGGGAGCTCGGGAGGCGATCCCGGGGCTCTTGACGGCGAAACCGCAAGTCAGGGCCTTTTCGCCGTGTCCCCCGGCCTCCAGCACCACCCCCTTGGGCAGGCGGAAGGCGAGCGGGAGTTCCTTGCGCGGCTTTTCGTCGCTGACCAGCACCTTGAACCCCTTGCGTGCCAGGAGGACCGCGGCATGGTAGCCGGAGCGGCCCAAGCCCAGGACGCAGGCGCGCGTGCGGGCGTAGGCTTTCGGGTCGAATCGCCCCGCTTGCGCCGCGGGGGCAGCCGCTCGCCCCTTCCCCTGCCGGGGGAGGGGTCGAGCAGCGGGGAGGGGGAGCTTGGCTTTCCGTTTCATCGGTTTACCTGATCTTCAGCGAGGCCAGCGCGCCCAGCATCAGCACGATGCCCGCGATCCAGAAGCGGACCGTGACCTTGGATTCGGCGACCCCGCCCAGCTCGAAATGGTGATGGATGGGAGCCATGCGGAATACCCGCTTCCCGCCCCGGAGCTTGTAGGACGCCATCTGGAGGATGACCGAGAGCGTCTCCATCACGAAGACCCCGCCCACGACGGGCAGGATGAGTTCCTGTTTCACGCAGAGAGCCACGGCGCCGATGACTCCCCCCAGGAACAGCGAGGAGGTGTCTCCCATGAAGACCTCGGCCGGATGCGCGTTATACCACAGGAAGCCCAGGCACGAGCCGATGAGCGCGGCCAGGAACACCGCTATCTCGCCGGCGCCGTCCACCGCGATGATGTGAAGATAGGAGGCGAACTTCACGTTGCCCGCGGCGTAGGCGAAGACCCCGTAGGCGATGGCGCAGAAGATGATGTTGCCGGCCGCCAACCCGTCGAGACCGTCGGTGAGGTTCACCGCGTTGGAGGAGCCCACGATGATGAGGATGGCGAATGCGGAGTAGAGCAGGCCCAGGCTCAGGACGGTGTCCTTGGCGTAGGGGACCAGGACCGAGTCGGCGTAGGAGGGATGGGGAGGGTGGACCGCCAGGGTGGTGACCACGACCATGGCCACGGCGGTCTGGACCGCGAATTTGACCCTGGAGGGGGTCCCCCGCGGGTCCTTGCGCACGAGCTTGAGATAATCGTCCCAGAAGCCGACGGCTCCCAGCGAGGCGGTGACGAAGAGCAGCAGCCAGGTGAAGCGGACGTCGGGACGCATCCAGAGCAGGGTCGTCGGGACCAAGGTCGCCAGGATGAGCAAGCCCCCCATGGTGGGCGTCCCCTGCTTGGAGAGATGGGACGCGGGGCCGTCCGCGCGCTGGACCTGGCCGATCTTGCGCCTGCGCAGGGCCGCGATGACCCAAGGACCCAA
The DNA here is from genome assembly GCA_964455765.1 of uncultured Elusimicrobia bacterium. Classification (GTDB taxonomy): domain Bacteria; phylum Elusimicrobiota; class Elusimicrobia; order UBA1565; family UBA1565; genus CAYHRV01. Next base: position 719 of record CAYWAR010000056.1, on the reverse strand, counting down.
GACCAGGGAAAGCGCCAGGGAGGTCAGGACCGCCCCCCCCGCCCGGAAGCTGATGTAGCGGAAGACGTTGAGGGCTCCGAGCGCTTCGCGCAGTTCGTGCAGGTAATAGAGCATCGGGGCTCAGAGAGCGGCGGCGAGCTCCTCCAGGCGCACGGCGCGAGACGCCTTGAAAAGCACGCTCGTCCCCCCCTTGAGGCGGGCGCGCAGCCCCGCAAGGAGCTCCATGGGATGGAGGGCGTGGCGCACCTCGAAGGAAGCGCCCCCCTCGCGAAGCCCCTGGGCGACCTCCGCGCACAGCTCGCCGGCCAGAAAAACGGCCGTCAAGTCCAGGCCGGCGATCCAACGGCCCAGCTCGCGGTGCAGTCCCGGCGAATCGGGGCCGAGCTCCTTCATGTCTCCCAGGACCAGGATGCGTTCCCCGCGCGGAGCGGCCTCCAGGAAGGTCTCCACCGAGGCTCTCATGGAATCGGGGTTGGCGTTATAGGCGTCGATGAGGAACCAGGCTCCGGAGGGATGATCTTTTCTCTGGAAACGCAGGGGGGCCGCCGCGCTGAGCGCAAGGCCCCGGCCGATGGAGTCCATGGAGAGTCCCAGCACCGCGGCGGCCGCGGCGGCCGCGGCCGCGTTGAGCCCATGGACGCGGCGCGGCAGGGGGAGGCGCGGCGCCAAGCCGCCGCGCGGAAGGCGCCCACGGCCGGAGAAATCGAGGCGCACCCGGC
>CAYWAR010000055.1:0-10662 GCA_964455765.1 uncultured Elusimicrobia bacterium | reverse complement strand
TGACGGGGGGCCCGGAGGGGACCCGCTCGCGCGACGGCAGGCTCCTGCCGCCGCGTGCGGGCATCGGCTATGTGATGCTCAAGACCCGCCCCAAGGCCAGCCCGGTCTGCATGGACGGCATGGACGCGGTGCTTCCGGTGGGGAGCTTCCTGCCCCGCGTCTTCAACACCGTCTTTCTATACTACGGCCCCGCGGTCGACCTCTCCGAGTTCTCCGGGGTGGAGCCGAGCCGGGAGACGGCCCAGGCCTGCATCGAGAAGGTGTTCGTAAGCATACACCGGCAACAGCGGATATTGGCGCGGTATCGGAGATACCGGCGACGGTTGTTGGAGCGGCGGAGCGTCCTTTTCAGGATTTACCGGCCCTAAAGACTTAAGCCTGGCCGGAACTGAACTTACCCCGGATTTTCGTCAAATTGCATGCAATTTGACGAAAATCCGGTCTCTATCGTTTCCAAGGCCAGAACTTCCGCTTGGCGGGCTTGGGACGGGGCTCTTCCTCTTCGTACGACTCATCCTCTTCCTCGTCGCGCTGGGCCTTCTTGCGGGCGGCGGCTTTGGACCTGGCGGTCCCCTTCTTCTGCGATTCCCAGGAGGAGACCGACTGGGCGAGGAGTTCGGTGCGCAGGCGCTCCTGATCGTTCTCGAAGCGCTTCATGTTCGAATCGACTTCCGTGAAGAACTTCGACATCTTGTCCTTCTGTCCCTGCTCGAAAGCCTTGATCTGGTTGGCCTGGAGGCGCTCGTAATCCCCGATCGTCTCTCCGTGGCTCCGGGAATCCAGGGAGGAAAGGGATTCGAAGAGGTTGATCCTCTGTCGGGCCATGCGGATCTCGAAGACTTTCCTTTCCTCATAGATCTTGCCCCAGAACTGCTGCCAGTCCCCGGAAAGCTTCTTGCCGAAGGACTCCTGCTCCACGAAAGAGCGCTTGATCTGTCCCAGGCGGCCGTCAAGGTAGGCCTTGATGCCCTGAGGATCGGAACTGCCGCGCCCCTTCAAGGGCTTGGCGTCCTCGTCCTCGTCCTCCCCCCTGGACTTCTTCTTGGCGGGTTTCTTAGCCGGCTCCTCATCCTCGGAAGCGGACTCCTCGTCGGCGGAGCCCGTGTCCTCGGAGGCCTCTTCCTTAGGCGCCTCTTTCTTGGAGGGCTTGACGCCGCGCGAATAGCTCGGCTGGGCCAGAGCCGCACCGGGCCCGAGAAGCGCCAGGCTGAGGATCAACAGATATGCCAAGGGGTTGCTCATGATATTCTCCGCTGCGCGGATTTTGTCGCGTCGATAAGTATATATACGAAATGTCCGAGAAACGCAAGTCCCGCTTAACAAAACGGAAATGACATTCCGTTTTACCCCTTTATTCCCTCCTCGTCAAGGAAAATCAGGGCTCAAGGCACCAAAGAGAAAATCCCCGTGAAGGGGATTTTCTCTTTCCGGCCCCGAAGGGCTCGGTGTCTCTTTTGGGTCTTCCGCCTCGGCGGATGTCCCACTCGGAGTATAACCCCGGTATCCCCATCTGTCAAGGCCCAGATCCACAGCGACGAAGTCGCTGTGCGTTGTGTACGGAAGCGCCCATTGGGCGCCACCTTCCTGCGCCGCGTTCTCAATATCTGAGTCGGAAGGAGTACCGGAAGGTGTTGCCGAGGTCCCCCAGCGGGACCCAGGCGAAATCGAAGTCGAAGCTCTTGTACTTGAGCCCCGCCCCCATCGCCACGCCGCCCAGGCCGTCGGCGTCGGTGTTGCGCTCGGCGTAACCGGCCCTCAGCGACGCGGCCAGGGTCTCGCTCATGGGCCGCACGAATTCCGCGCCCAAGGAGTAGCTCACTCCCCGATCGCGCGGGAAGGCCAGGTCCAGGGAGAGGCCCAACTCAGGCCGAGGCTTGAACGCGGATCCGAGATAGAGCGTCAGCGGCAAGGGATCGGCCGGTCCGCCGTAGCTCGGCCGCGTGCCCAGGTGCCTCCATCCAGCGGAGAGGTTGAGCCTTTCGGACGCGCGGAAGACCGCTCCCGCGTCGAGGGCCATGGCGCTCGCGCTCTTGTCATCCAAGGTCTGGCGAATGAACTTGGCGCTGCCTCCCGCCGAGAGGCGCTCGCGCACTTCCCGCGCGTAGCCCAAGGCGAAGGCCATGTCCTGAGCGCCGAAAGTCCCGCTGGGACCGGAGGCGTCGGTGCGGCCGCGCCTCTCGATGTCCCCGACGCTCAGGCTGTAGATCCCCATCCCCAGGACGCCCAGGCGCTCGGAGGGGTCCCGGCCGATCATGCGCGAGAGCGGCACGGCGGCCGCGATGAAGTCGTAGCTCATGCCCTGGAAATAGGCGTCATGCATCCCGGTCATGTCCCAGCCCTTGACGGCCGCGAGCCCCGCGGGGTTGTAATAGAGCGAGTGGACGTCCCCCTCCACGGCCGAGAACGCCTCGCCCATCGCCGCGGGCCGGGCCCCGGGACCGATCTTGAGGAACGCCGCCCCGCTGGTGCCCTTCTCGCTGGAGCCGAACGCGTGCGCCGTTATGCCGTTCGCCGTTATCAGGGCCGTTGCCGTTCCCAGCATGAGCGCTTTTGCGGAAATCAAACCGATTCCCATTTTATTTTTCAACATTGATTTCCATAAAAGCGCGAAATTCATTTTATTAAAGCCATCCTGAAGAACTTCTTCTGCCCGCCGATCTTCACCTCGCCGAAGTACACCCCGCTGGCCACGTCTTTTCCGTTGTCGTTGGTTCCGTCCCATTCGACATAGTTGAAGCGCGCTCCCGATCCGGCGGTGAAGGTGATCCCCTTCACCCGCTCGCCCGCCACGTTGAAGATGTGTATCTTTCCCTCGCCCGAGAGCCCCGCGGGCAGGCCGATGCGGATCATCGTCCCGCGGATAGTCTCTATTTGCCCCGCGCCCGCCTGCGTGAGGTCCACCGACTTGGAAGCCAGGTCGAAGGGGTTGGGATAATTGAACGCCTCCAGCTCTCCGCCGCTGAAAGTCCCGGTGTCCGTGATGACCAGCGAGCGGCTCTGGAGGAGGACGAAGGTGGAGAAGTGGTTGACCCTCACCTTGACCGTCTTGTTGGCGGAGTCCACCTCCGGCGCCCGTCCCGTGACATCCTGCTGGAGCACGTAGGCGTTGGCCGCCTCGTTGTACCAATAGAGGTTGAGGCTTCCCGTGTCCGTCACGGCGGCGGTGTCGTACTGGAGGACCAGTTCCGCCGGCTTCTTGAGCTGGGTCCTCAGCCCCAAGGGGAGGAACACGTCATAGAAAGCGCTCAAGGGCTTGATCGAGGGCGGCGCGGCCTCCAAGGCCCGGTAGAACGCCTTGGGATAGGCTCCGGCGGCGAGAGCCGGCCTGTAGCCGCCTTTGGCCCTCACTTGGCCCGGCTTGTTCGTCTCGGCCTTCTGGATGCCCACGACCACGCGCGAGGAAGCCGAGACGTCGAGCGCGCCGGGCGAGAGGAACACGTGCGAGGGATCGTCGCCTCCCACCTTCGCCTTGCCTCCCTGGGAGGGCGAGATCGGCGTCTCCTTGACCGCGTCCACGCCCAGGAACACCACGGCCGTGGTCTGCATCAGGAGCTCCGGGTCCTCGGCATCCGCGGATTCCGGGTCCTCCACGTTGCTGTAGGCGGTGAACACCACGCTCACCGAGCTGGCGCCGATGCCGGAGGCGTCGAGGCTCACGGTGAGCGTCTTGCGGTCCGCACTCATCGACGCCCCGCTCACCGCGCCGGTGGAGGCCCTCACCATGGCGGCCGCGTCGTCGTCGGAATCCTTCCTCTTGCGCATGGGTTTTGTGGTGGTGAACTCCACCGAAAAGCTCCGCGAGCCCTCCTTGGCCGCCGCGCCCATCGCGTAGGGCTTGACGGGCTTGAATAGGATGTCGAGGCGCTCCTCGGAGGCCGCGGCCAGGCGCACGATCGACGCCTCCGGCGGGGCGTAGAGGTCCCCGTCGGAATCCGCCAGGACCAGCTGATACGCCGTGCCGGCCTTGAAGCCCGAGATGCGATAGGCGCTGACCACCTTCGAGTTCCCCGGCGATTCCAGCTCGCCGATGAGCGTATCCGACCCATCGCCGGCCACCGCGGAAATACCCGTGACCTCGCTCTTGCCGGGATGCCCGCCCCCGGGCTTTACGATCTTGCCGAAGAGCACCGCCCCGGAATCGAGCGGCAGGGAACAGCCTTTGTTGGCTCCCGCCTTCACCTGGATGGTCTTGCCCGCGGGCTTGTACTTGAGCGACAGAGCCATGAGCCTGTAGGCGCCCGGCACAAGGCTCCCCACCGAGAAGCTCCCGTCGCCCCGGGTAAGCACCACCACGTCGCCCAGATGATTCTTGCGCGGCAGGCGGTCGATCCTTTGCAGATAGACCTTCGCGCCCGGCCGCTCCTTGTGCCTCGGGTCCGGATTGACGAGCGATCCGCCGTCGAGCGGGGTGATGGAGCAGTCCAAAGCCCCCTCGGCCCGCTCCAGGGAGAGCACCAGGCCCGTGTACCGGTTCAGGATGTCCACGCCCGAGAGCACGGCCTCCCCATAGCCGCCGTGCTCGGCGCCGGATTCCTCCTCGCCCTCGCGCCGCGCGGCGATGAGGTCGTAGTAGCGCAAGGCCGGGTCGAGTCCGGCCAGCGTGAAGCGCCCCTCGGAATCGGTGAGCGTTCTGGCCTCATGGGAGCCTCCCGCCGCCTCGGCGCTCACCTCCACGTTGGCAAGACCGAGGCCCGCGGGATCGGTCACCATTCCGCTCACGCTGCGCCCCGGCGAGAGGTCGAGCACGCCGACATCCGCCGCCTGGCCCTCGGCCACCTTCACGCCGCTCACGCTCAAGGGCGCGAGGTTCATGCTCCCCTCGGCCATGGCGTCGGAACCCTCCTGATGGACTCTCACCCGATAGGAGCCGGGCATGAGGCCGTTGATGGCGAAGCGGCCGTAGGCGTCGAGACTCAGGCGTCCGGAGGCGCGCTCCGCCTGGGCGAAGCCTCCCTCCACCCACGGATCGGCCTCGGCCTCTATCTCGAGACCCTCGGGCAGCAGGTCGATGTTCGAAGCGGTGATCTCGGTCATCTCCACGCTGGTGCTCGAGCCGGAGACCAGCACCTGCTTGAGCCGCAGGCTGCCCCGTATTCCGCCCGCCGGATAGAGCTGGATGTCCGAAAGCGCCAGGTCGGAGCCCTCCACCTCCAAGGCGACCGGCGCGGCCAGATAACGGATGGGGAGCTGAGCGTCGGCGATGGCGAGCAGGTATTTGCCGTCGGCGATGCCGCGCAGGGTGAACTCGGCCGCGGAACCGTCGGAGCCGGTCTGGACCGAGGCGCTCTGGATCGTCCGGCCGGAGGAATCGAGCAGAGCCACGGTGAACGAGCGGGCCTCCTCCACTCCATAGGGCGGCGCCAGCCGTCCCGTGACGGCCTGGCCCGCCTCCAGCGCGACCTCCAGCCCGGCCGTCGTCGTGGTCACCGCGATGAGGCGCTCCACGACGCCGATCTCGTCCCCGTTGGAGAGGTCGCCGTCCAACTCGCCGCGGTTGCGCAGGGCGTAGAGCCCGGCCGGCACGCCGTCGACGGCGAAGGAGCCCTCCGGGCCGATGGGCGAGAAGAACGAGAGGGAGCTGTCCAGAACGGAATAGAGCTCCATGCGCAGGCTCGCCGTGGAAATGCAGCCGCCGTAGGCCATGCCGCAGAACTCGCTCTCGCCCGCCGCACCCGCCAGCTCGGCCAGAGCGCCGGCGGTATAGGTATAGGTCCCGAGGTTGAGGCTCACGCTGCCGTTGAGCCTGGCCTTGCCCGACACCCGGTAGGCCGCGCCGCGCAAGTCGAGCTCAGTCTCGGCGAGCTTGCCGCTGACCAAGCTCAAGGCCTTCTCGGCCATGGCCCCGGTGCGTCCGTAGCGGCCGAGCAGGCGGTATTTTCCGGTCCCCAGGATGGAGGGGCTCTCCCATAGAGCGCCCGTCGCGCTCGTCGAGAACGAGGTCCCTCCTCCCTCCAGCAGCAGCTCGACTGAAGCGAAATCCGTGGAGCCCGGGGGCAAGAGCAGCGTCGCCCGCACCCGGCCCGTGTTCTGGCGCAGTTCGATGTCGCCGCTCCCGATCCCGCCCGCCACCACGGCCTTGGGCGCCCCGCTGTCCACCGCCGGCTCGAAACCCTCCAAGGACGCGAAGAGGCGGTATTCGCCGTCGGAAAGGCCGCTGATGCGCCAGGTCTCGCTGGAGGAGGAAGAGCCGGGCGAGAGCTCCACCTCGGTGCGGCCCGTTTGCCCGCTCATCAGGTTCATCGCGCCGATGGCGATTTTGAAGGCGCCGCGTGAGCGGGTGTCGCCGATGATCCTCAATACCCCGGAGGCGACACCGCCATAACCCAACTCAGGCAGGACCACGCCCGGCGCGTCCGCGGTCCCGATGTCCCCGATGACCTCCACGGGACCGTAGCTGACCGCCTCAAATCCCATCGCCCGGCCGCGCAGGGTGTAGCTCCCGCTCTCGAGCCCCAAGAGCGAGAATATGCCGGTCTGCTCCGGGACTTTCCCCTCGTCCTGTCTGCCCGCCAGATACACGCGCGCCACCGCGGAAGGCGCGCTCTTGCCCGCCGCCAGGGCTTCGACGCTGACCACCACCCCGCGCTCCTGAAGCTCGGGCAGACTCACCGTGCCGAAAACGCCATGCTTGCGAGCGTACGCGCGCTCGAGATCGAGCGTCTCTCCCGCGAGGAGGATGTGCGTGCTGACGAGGGTCCCGTAACCCGGCAAGTCCACGCTCACCGCGTAGGTGTCCGGCTCCACCTCCAACACCGTCTGGGTGCTCAAGGAGCCGCCGAAGGTCTCGGCGCCGTCATCGGAGGACATGGCCCCCGCCGCGAAATGCAGGCGCCCGAGCGCAACCCGGGTGTAATTGAGGTTGCGGGCCCTCACCTCGCCCCAGAGTTCGCTCCCCACGGGCAAGCCCGTCCTGGCCGAGACCCGGATAAGGGAGGGCCGGCTCAGCGAGAGGTCCGCGGCGGCGGAGGGAGCGACGAAGGTCCCGCTCGAGCGCGCGACACGGCCCGCGGCCGCGTCATAGTACTCCGCGCGGACCGCATAGGTGCTTCCCGCGCGCACGCCGTAGACCGAATAGTCCCCCGAGCCGTCGGTGAGCTCGGCGCGGGCGAAGGAGGGCCCGCTCACGCTCACCTTGGCGCCGACCGCCGCCGCGCCGCTCAAGCGCACCCTCCCCGAGATGCCCACGGCCGACACCGTGATGCTCAGGGTCGTCGAATCCACCGCCACCCCGCCGCCGCCCTCCACCTTCACCCGGTAGACGCCGGGGCGCAGGCGGCCCGAGACGTCGGTCCCGTCGAAGACAAGGCCCCGCCCCGGATCGCCCGTTCCCGAATACTGCCGGATGGGCGCGCTGAAGTCCGGCGCGGTCGATATCGTCACCTTCCACTCGAAGAAGGAGGACATGGGCTTGAACACCACCGCCGCCTTGTCGTAGGCTTGGTCGCCCTTGACGATCGTGATGGAACTGCGCGGGGCCGCGTAAGTCCCGGTGCTCAGGCCGAGACTGCCGGGCACGAAGCCGATGGCGTCGGCGAGCACGCGGACCGGCTTCGCGGCGCGGCGCACGGCGGACCCTCCCGCGAGGTCCACGTACGCAGCCGTGACCGTCTTATCACCCCCCAGGGAATTGCGGTAGTAGATCGGCGCGCTCAAGGAACCCGAGAGCGTCATGCTCAGGCTCGAGACCGGCGCGCTGAAGGATGGGGACTGGCTGAACTGGGCTCCGCCATGCGCCTCCAGCGTCACTTCCCTGGAGGAAGCCAAGGCCGCATCGTTGCCGCAGGCGTCGGCGCCGCGCAGATACAAGCCGATGGCTTGCAGGGGACCGAGGCTCGACACCCCCTGGCCGGGGAAATAGAGCGAGGTGGCGGCGCCGACCGCTTGGGCGAAGGTGGGGTAGGAGGACGCGGGCCTCAGGTTGCCGTTCCAGGAAGCGCGCGTCTTGAGGAACACCGGGAAGCCCGAGCCGCGGTAGCGCCAGGAGGGCAGGCGGTCGAAAGCGAGCACTACATCTTCCCCGGCAAGGAGCTGGCCGGATGCGACCAGGGCCCCCACCCAGCGCGGACCTAGTTCCGGGAGGACCAGGGCCTGCAGAACGGCGGAGCTCGTGCTCTGGACGCGGACATACGCCGGGCAGGAGGAGCAGGAAGCTTGGGCCTGCGGATAGCTGTCGGGGAGCTGGATGGCGATGAGCCCTCCCGCGCTGAAGGCGCGGGAGCTCGCGAAGGTCGCCGTCGCCGAGACCACGCTGCAGGCCGTCACCGTGGAAGGCGACCAGGACGCCCACCCGCTGCCGTCGCCCTGGGCCGCGGGAAGCGGGATGCGGACCTGGGCCGAATTGAAATAGGGCGAGAGGTTGCCGCTGCGGTCGGCCGCTCGCAGCGAGAAGAAGTACTGCTTGCCGGGCTCCAGACCGTAGACCATCATGCTCTCGGCAAGGCCCGAAGCCTTGGGTTTAGGCACGGCCGCGTACACCGGCCCTAACGCGGCGTCGAAGACGCCGGCCTGGGACATGGCGAACTGGTCGTCGGACCGCCGCGTGGGCTCGCCGAAGAAGTTGCCCAGCGTCAGCGGCCCCGAGGTGGAGAAGTGGATGTGATAGAGCTCCGCGCTCCCAATACTCCCGTCGCCCCCGGGAGCCTTCCAGGTCAATTCCACGGCGGCGGCGGAGGTGGAGCGGGCCGTGAGATCGGTCACGGCCGAGGGAGGGGTGGTATCCACCACCACCACGGTGCCGAAGGTGAAGGTGCGCTCCGCCGGCGTGGCGCTGATGTTGTTGGCGCTGTCCTTGGCCCAGACGAACACGGTGTAGGAGCTGCCCACCGCCAGATAGCTCTCGGGCAGGGCGCCGTAGCTCCAGGAGCTCATGGGCGAGCCCGGCTTGTCCACGCTCGCCGCGTTGCTCGTCTGGGAAGGCGCCCAGCCGTAGGACTCGCCCCACCAGGCGTCATCCGTCCGGCGGCGCACCCCCACGTACACCTGGCTCACGCCCGCGTTGTCGGCCGCGGTGCCGCTGATGCTCCCCAGGCTCACCAAGGTCTGCATGCCCGGGGGCGGCGATAAGATCGCGGCCATGGGCGGAACCGTGTCCACGGGGCCGGCTGAGACGCTCGAAGTGAACACCACCGCCATATCGGCAGGGACCTGCGTCAAGGTCCCTGCCCCGTTGCGAGCGTAAGCTTGCATCGTATAAGAGGACCCTGCCACCAAAGCTTCGGCCTTGGGGCCTGAGTTGAAGCTCCAATAACCCGTGCCGAAAACCGCGTAGTTCTCGACCGAGACCGAAGACCATTCCTGGGTCGCTCCCTTCCACCAGCGTCCGCTCGCCGGGTGCTGGATGCGCACGCGCACCTCGCCCGCGTCGCCCGACACCGTGCCCGATATCTGGGCGAGACTCGACACTTGGGCGCCGCGCGTCGGGACCGTGATCCGGGCCGTCGGGCTCGACACCGCGGGCGAAGCCGCGGTCTGATAGGTGAAGCTCGACTGCGCGGGCGGGAGCTGCATGTTCCCGGCCCCGTCCACGGCGCGCGCGTACGCCGTGTAGCTCGAACCGCTCGTCAGGTAAGCCGCCGCCGGGCCCGCGTAGCTCCAATAGCCGTTGCTCAAGAGCGCGGCGTTGAAGAGCGTGCCCCCGTAGCTCCAGCCCGCGCCCGTCCACCATCGGCTCGAGGAGGCTTCCTGCAGGCCCACCTCCACTTTAGCCGCCGAGACATCGTCGCTCGCCGTGCCGGAGAGCGTCCCGAGCGCGGCCAGGACAACCCCCGAGGCTGGATGCAGGAATGCGCTGACCGGCGCGGTCTTATCGCCCGCGAGGGACGAGGAGGATATGGTCACCGTCGCGATGGGCGCGGCGCCCTCGTTGTTGGCGTTGTCTCGCGCCCAGACGTGTATCTCATAGAGCCCTCCCGCGCTCAGGCTCCCGCTCGAGGGACCGCTCGAATGGACCCATAGCGGCATGGTATAGGAAGCGGTGCTGCGCGGCGGGATCGGGCTATACGCCCACGCGCTCCCATCCCACCACTTGCCGTCGAGCTTGCGCCTGAGCCCGACTTCGACCGCCGAGACGGCGACGTTGTCCAACGCCGTGCCCGAGATCATCGAGAGGCTTTCCACCGACGCGCCGTTGGCCGGATAGAGCACCGCCGCGGCCGGCGGCGTCCCATCCCCGGAGGAGCCTGAAGGCAAACTCACCATCGTCAGCCCAGACTGAATCGGATAGATCCTCTGAACCGCCACGATCCCCCCGGATAGGGTGAAGGAGCCGGTGGAAGCCAAGCGCAGAGCGAAGTTGTCGCCGATGACGGCGCTCGAAGAGAGGGCGACCGCCAGGAAATAGCTTCGAGGAGCCGTCGTGATGCTCAGCGGCGTGAAGTGAAGGTCCATCGCCGCGCCGCCGCTCATCGCCCGACTGGAGAGGAGGACGTCCACATTGCCCTCGAAGGTCCCGTTAGCGTTGCCGTCCGCGAACAAGGCCAGTTCCCGGAGGGCCGCGCTGCTCCTAATAAGCTCCACCTGGAGCGCCCGCCACAGCACGGATCCTTCGCTGGTCATCAGCCGGAAACCCTGCATTCCCGCCCGGGCCCCCCGGGGCCCGGCGGGCCGGGCGCTGGCGGGCGCGCCGGGGCCGCTGCGAGTTGTGCCCCGCAACCCCCGGGCCCC
>CAYWAR010000054.1:0-10667 GCA_964455765.1 uncultured Elusimicrobia bacterium | reverse complement strand
CTCCGAGAGGCACTCATCGAAGATGCGCAGGCCCGCGTCCACGCCGTGCTCGTCGATGACCAGCGGCGGCGCGATGCGGATGACGCTGCGCCCGGCCGAGAGCAGCAGGAGCCCCTTGCGGAAAGCGCGCTGGACCAGCTCGTGCACCAGCGGCCCGGCGGTCTCCCGCGTCTTGCGGTCCTTGACGAACTCCACCCCGATCATGAGGCCCAAACCCCGCACGTCCCCGATGGAGGAATGCTTGGCGGCCAACACCTTGAGCCCGGCCAGCAGCCGCTCGCCCATCTTGCGCACGTTGGGGAGGAGGTCCCGCTCCACGACGTCGAGGGTGGCCAGGGCCGCGGCGCAGCAGACCGGATTGCCCCCGTAGGTGGAGCCGTGCGAGCCGGTCTCCCACTTCATCACCGACTCCTTGGCCACGATGGCGCCGATGGGCATGCCCGAACCCAGGCCCTTGCCCACGAGCAGCACGTCGGGCTCCACGCCCCAATGCTCGGCCGCGAACATCTTCCCCGTGCGGCCGACGCCGGACTGTATCTCGTCGAAGACGAGCAGGATGCCGTGCCGGTCGCAGAGGTCGCGCAGGGCCTGAAGGTAGCCCGGAGGCGGGATCACGTAGCCCCCCTCCCCCTGCACCGGCTCCACGAAGATCGCGGCCACGTCCTTGGCCCCGACCTGGCGGGCGAAGAGGTCTTCCTCGATGACCCTCACGCAGTGGAGCGCGCAGGCCGGGTGCGTCAAGTTGTATTCACAGCGGTAGCAGTCGCCGAAGGGGACATGGTGCACCCCCGGCAGCATGGGGCCGAAGGCGGCCTTCTGACGCACCTTGCTCGCGGTCAGGCTCATGGCCCCGTAGGTGCGGCCGTGGAAAGCGCCCTTGAAGGCGACCAGGGCGTGGCGCCCCGTGCTCTGGCGGGCGAGCTTGATGGCCCCCTCCACCGCCTCGGCGCCGGAGTTGGTCAGGAAGACGCGCTTCTTCGCCTGGCCCGGAGCGAGGCGGCCCAGCCTCTCGCAGAGGTCGGCGAAGGTCTCATAGTAGAAGTCCGTGCCGCAGATATGGAAAAACTTCGCGGCCGCCTCCTGCACGGCTTTCACCACCTTGGGGTGGGCGTAGCCGGTCGCGGACACCGCCACGCCGGCCATGAAGTCCACGAAGCGGTTGCCGTCCACGTCCTCGACCATGGCTCCGCGGCCGTGGGACACGACCAGGGGATACTCCTTGATGAGGGAGGTGGAGCTCCAATGCTTGTCGCGCTTGATGATCTCCCGCCCCTTGGGGCCCGGCGGTGGAACCACGATCCTCGGATAGTCCTTATCCCCGCCGGAAGATGTTTCCGTCCGCTCGGCCTGGTCCTTCACGGCCGCCCTCACCTTCTCCGTCGTCGCTCTATCCATCGCTCACCCCTCTACGACTGTGCGGCTCTGCTCGCGCATGAACTGGGCCACGTAATACGGCCCGCAGCCGCCCTTGCCCGTGGAACCGGAGCCCTTCCACCCGGTGAAAGGCTGACAGCCCGGCCAGGCCCCGGTGGTGGCGCCGGAGCGCTTGTTGGCGTAGCACACCCCGGACTCGATCTCGTCGAAGAACTTCTCCACCTCGTCCTTCTTGGCCGAGAAGATGCCCGCGGTGAGCCCGTAGTCCGCCTTGTTGCCCTCGGCGATCGCCTGGTCGAGGCTCCCGACCTCGCCCACCGCCAGGAAAGGGACGAAGAGCTCCTCGAAGAAGAGCGTCGAGGCCAGGGGAAGTTCCGCGATGGTCGGCTCCACGAAATGCCCCTTGGCGAAGAGGCCCTCGCTCAGGCGCGAACCACCGGCGAGGATCTTGCCGTCCTTCTTGCCCTGCGCCACGGCGCGCTCGAAGGTGGCCACGGCCTTGGCGTTGACGACCGGGCCGTAGAACACGTCGCGCTGGGTCGGATCGCCCTTCTTCATCGCCGCGGTCTTGGCCAGCAATTTCTCGAGGAAGGCCGCCTTGACCTTCTTGTGGACGTAGACCCGGGAGGTGGCGCTGCACTTCTGGTTCTGAAGCCCCCAGGCCGAGCGTAGGACCCCTTCCGCCGCGGCGTCGAGATCCGCGCTGTCCATCACCACCACGGGATTCTTGCCGCCCAGCTCCATGAGGCAGGGCTTGGCCCACTTGGCGCTGAACTCGCGGTAGATGCGCATGCCGACTTCCAGGGAGCCGGTGAACACGAAGCCGTCGACCCCGGGATGCCGCCAGAGAGAGTCGCCGATGACCGACCCCTTCCCGGTGATGAAGTGGAATATCCCGGCGGGGAGGCCCGCGTCGCGGTAGACCTCATAGAGCTTGAGCCCCGTCCAGGGCGTGTCCTGCGCCGGCTTATAGACTACGGCGTTGCCCGCGATGAGGGCCGCCGAGGACATGCCCGTCGAAAGCGCGAGCGGGAAGTTGAAGGGCGCCACGCAGACGAAGACCCCGAAGGGGCGGAGCATGTCCGTGTTGCGCTCCTTGGGCGCCATGTGGGCCATGGGCCGGATGAAGCCCTTCGCCTCCTCGATCTGCGCGCAGTAATAGTCGATGAGGTCCGCGGACTCCTCGGCGTCGCCCATCGCCTCCATGCGGCTCTTGCCCACCTCCAGGCTCATGAGCGCGGCCAGCTCGAATTTCCGCTCGCGGATGAGCTCCGCGGCCCTGCGCATGAGCTTGACCCGGCCCTGATAGCCCAGCTTCTCCCAGGCTTTCTGCGCCTTCTTGGCGGAGCGCACGGCCGAATCGATGTTCTCCGGGGTCGCCGCGGCGAACTTCCCCAGGACGACGCTCGTGTCGATGGGGGAGGTATCGACGAGGGGCTCGCCGGCCGTGGCCACGGGCTTGAAGTCGATGTAGAGGGGGTGCGTGCGGCCCGCCTCGGAACGGACCTTGGCCAGGGCCTCGTCGAATAAACGATGGAATAGGTCCATGTCCACGTTGGCCGTCGTATAGGTGATCTTGAATTGCGCCGGGGCTGCGGTCGTCATAAGTCCTCCCATTCTCTAAGCGTCGTGCGCTGTTCCTGCCATCAAACGCCCGCCTTCAAGGACCGCGTCGCGGCCTCGTAGGCGACCTTGAAAAGGGAGACGATCTCGTCGAGGTCCCGCTCCGAGACGATGAAGGGGGGGGCGAGCATCACGAGGTCGCCGTTCTCCCCGTCGGCTTGGCCGGCGTTGGGCCACACGATCAGGCCCGCGGCCTGGGCCGCATCCGTGAAGGACTCGGCGAACTTGAGTTTGCGGGGGAAGGGCGCGCGCGTCGCCTTATCCGACACGAACTCGATGCCGGCCAGAAGCCCGCGCCCGCGGATATCGCCGACATGGGGGAGCCCAAGCAGCGGCCGCAGCCGCTCGTGAAGGATCTTTCCCATCTGCGCGCAGCGCTCGATGAGGCCGTGCGACTTGATATAGGTCACGGCCGCGAGCCCCGCGGCGCAGAGCACGGGATTATGGGAGAAGGTCTGGGCGTGCAGGAAAGCCCCGGAACCCCGGGCGATGACCTCGAGGATGGGCTCGCAGGCGCAGACCGCGGAGAGGGGAACGCAGCCCCCGGCGATGCCTTTGCCCAGAGTCAGTATGTCCGGGACGACGCCGTAGGGCTCGATGGCCGTCCAAGTCCCGGTGCGCCCGGCCCCGGTGAGCACCTCGTCGGCGATGAAAAGCACCTGGTGGCGGTCGCAGATCTCGCGCACCCGGCGGAAATACTCCGGGCGCGGGACGCAGGCGCCGGTCGAGGAGCCCCCCACGGGCTCGGCGATGAAGGCGGCCACGCTCTGGGGGCCTTCGCGCAAGATGGCTTCCTCCAGAGCCGCCCCGGTGCAGACAGGGCACTGCGCCCCCTCCCCCCGGCAGGGACAGCGGTAGGCGTAGGGAGCCTTCACCCGGGCCACGTCCACCAGCCAGCCCTTGTAGAAGGTCTTGTAGTGCTCCCGGGCCGAGACGGAGAGGGCCAGCAGGGTGTTGCCGTGGTAGGCCGGAGTGAGCGCGATGATCTTGTGCTTCTCGGGCTTGCCGGACTCAAACCAATACTGCCGGGCGAGCTTGAGGGCGGCCTCCACGGCCTCGGAGCCGCTGGAGAGGAAGTAGATCTTGTCGAGGCCCTTGGGGTTGAGGGAGGCGAGCTCCGCGGCCAGGCGCTCGACGGGCTCGTGGGTGAAGGCCGTGCCGTTGACGTAGCCGAAGCGCCGGGCCTGGCGCGCCATTTCTTCGGCCACCTCGACGACCCCGTGGCCCAGGTTCGCGACGAAGGCCCCCCCGCAGGCGTCTAGGTAGCGCTTGCCGTCCTCGTCATAGAGGAAGCAGCCCTCGCCGCGCACAATGCGCGGGTAGCTCTTGCGGAGCTTGCGGTAGAAGACGCTGCCCCTGGGATAGCCGTATTCGCCCATGTCTTGCCGCGGCCGCTCAGAGCTCGATCCTGCGGCCTTCCTGGGCCGCGGAGCACTCCAGCTGGGAGCCGGCGCGGCGCACCCGCTCCTGGCAATGCTGGAGGTAGACGTCCATCATCTCGTCGTCGTGCGTGGGGTCGTGATGGAAGAGGATGAGCCGCTTGACCTCGGCCGCGATCGAGCGGTCGATGACGTCGTTGAAGGTGCTGTGGCCCCAGCCCTTCTTCGAGCCGTACTCCGCCTCGGAATACTGCGCCTCGCAGATGAAGAGGTCGCTGCCGCGCACGAAGTCGATCACCGCCTTGTCCTTGGCCAGGTTCTTGGCGTCGGCGCCGAATTGGCGGGAGACGGTCTCATGGTCGCTGACATAGCTCAGGACGCGGCCCTGGGACTCCACGCGGAAGCCGATGGCGCCGCCGGGATGGTTGAGGGGATGGTAGCGGACCTTGACCCCCGGGAGGTTGGCGCAGCCGTTCATCTCGACGAAGTTGAGCTTGCAGGCCAGCTTGTCGAGCGGAACGGGGAAGTAGTCGGAGGCCATGGTCCCGCGCAGGACGCGCTCGATGCTCTTGTGGTGCGCCCCCCGCGCGCTGTGGATGTCGAAGCGGTTGCGGGACTGGTAGAGGGGGTTGAAGAACGGGAAGCCCTGGATGTGGTCCCAATGCGTATGCCCGATGAAGATGTAGCCCCGGATCGCCTTGTTCCGGAACTCATCGATGAGGGAGATGCCGAGCTCGCGCACCCCGGTGCCGCAGTCGATGATGATGAGCGTGCCGCCCACGCGCACCTCGGTGCAGGAGGTGTTCCCCCCATAGCGCACCGTGCGCGGCCCGGGCGCGGGCGAGGAGCCTCGCGTGCCCCAGAACCGGACTACGAACGGCTTCTTTGTCTCTTTGGTCATATCATGGGGAGTCCAGGCCGCGCATCGTCTCCACCAGGGAGCCGTGCTCAGCCGCCATGGCCTCCCGCCTGCGCCGGATCTTCTCCACTTCCGATTCCGGGGCGCGGGCGAGGAAGGCCTTGTCGGCGAGACGGATCTCGCACCGGCTCAACTCCGCGGCCAGCCGCTCCACCTCCTTCGTCAACCGCTTCTTTTCCTTGTCCAGATCGATGATCCCCGCCAAGGGGACGTAGAAAACGAGGCCGCCCGCCGCGGCGGTGGCCGACTGGGCCGGCCGCCCTCCGGGGGCGGGCTTGAGCACGGCGATGCGCGCCAAGTGGCTCAGGTAGCCGTGCTGTCCGCGCAGGAGGGCCTCTTCGCCGCCGTTCTTGGCCGAGTAGAGCGCCTCGATCTTCAAGGACGGCGGGACGTTGAGCTGGGAGCGCAGAGCCCGGAGGGAGCCCACCGCGCCCATGAGGAACGCCATCTCCGAGAGGGCCTGCTCGTCTTGGCCGAAGCCCTCGGGCAGGCCCGCTCCCGCGTCGAGGAGGAGGTCCGCCTTCTCCCCGGCGAAGGGCTTGAGCGCGGCGTAGAGCTCCTCGGTGATGAAGGGCATGAAGGGATGCAGGAGCTTGAGCGTCCCGGTGAGCACCGAGACGAGCACCGTGCGGGGGACGCGCTTGGCCTCCTCGTCGGCGGATAGGAGGCGGAGCTTGGCGAGCTCCACGTACCAGTCGCAGAACTTGTCCCAGAGGAAGGCGTAGAGCTCGTCGGCGGCCGCGGCCACGCCGTAGGCCTCCAGGCGCTCCGAGACGCGCGCGGACATGGCCTGGAACTCGCTGAGGATCCAGCGGTCGGCGAGCTCGAGCTTCGCGGGGTCGAGCGAACGCAGGGAGTACCCGCCGGCCGGGACCTGCTCGGGCAGGTTGAGGAGCACGTAGCGCGTCGAGTTCCAGAGCTTGTTGGCGAAGTTGCGCGCCCCGGTGATGGACTCCTCGGAATAGGGGATGTCCCGGCCCGGGTGGGCCTGGACGGCCAGGGAGAAGCGGAAGGCGTCGGTGCCGTGCTTGTCCATCATGAGCAGGGGGTCCACCACGTTGCCCAGGGATTTCGACATCTTCTTGCCGTGCTTGTCGCGCACGATCCCATGGATGAGCGCGTGCGCGAAGGGCGGCCTGCCGTCGAACTCCAGGCCCATCATCTGCATGCGCGCCACCCAGAGATAGAGGATCTCATAGCCCGTCACCAGCACGCTCGTCGGGTAATAAAAGCCGAGGTCCGCGGTCTTCTTGGGCCAGCCGAACACCGATAGCGGCCAGAGCGCGGAGGAAAACCAGGTGTCGAGCACGTCCGGGTCCTGCACGAATTGATCGGACCCGCACTCCAGGCATTTTTGCGGCCTATCGGCTCCGACCGCGGCCGCTTTCAAATTCGGAGTGGTGTAGAACTCGTACTGCTGTCCGGCCATGATGTTCTTGTTGCAGCCCAGGCAATACCAGACCGGGATGCGGTGGCCCCACCAGATCTGCCGGGAGAGGCACCAGTCGCGGATGTTCTCGAGCCATGCCCGATAGGGGCCTTCCCAGGACTCGGGGAATATCCGGAATTCCCTCTTGTTGAGCGCCTGCAGGGCCTTCTCCGCCGAGGGCTTCATGCGCATGAACCATTGCCAGCAGATGAGCGGCTCGATGGGCTGCTGACAGCGGTAGCAGACCCCGACCGAGTGGGAATAGTCCTCGGTCTTCTCGAGGAAACCCTGCGCCTCGAGGTCCGCCACCACCTTGGTCCGAGCCGCCTCGCGGGAGAGCCCCGCGTAGGCCCCCGCCTGGTCGCTCATGCGGCCGTCGTGGCCTATCACCTGGACCGGGGCCCCGACGGCGCCTGGATGCCTCTGCCAGATCTCGAAGTCGTTGGGGTCGTGTCCCGGAGTCACCTTCACGGCCCCGGTGCCGAAGGATGCGTCCACGTGCTCGTCGGCCACCACGGGGATGCTCCGGCCCATGAGGGGGAGCGTCAGGGTCTTGCCCACAAGCCCCGCGTAGCGCTTATCCGAGGGGTTGACCGCGACCGCCGTGTCCCCGAGCATGGTCTCGGGACGCGTGGTGGCCACGACCACGAAGGTCCCGGGCGCGCCCGAAACCGGGTATTTCAGATGCCAGAGCTTGCTCCTGCGATCCTCGTATTCGACCTCGATGTCGGAGAGCGCGGTCTCGCAGCGCACGCACCAGTTGACCATGCGCTGGTCGCGCTCGATGAGGCCCTTGTCCCAGAGCGCCTTGAAGGCGGCGTTGACCGCCTCGGCGCGGGGCGCGTCCATGGTGAAGGCCTCGCGCTCGAGGTCGAGCAGACAGCCCAGTCTCTCGAGCTGGCCCATGATGGTCTTCTTGCAGTCGCGCGTCCAATCCTGCATGCGCTCGAGGAACTTCTCGCGGCCCATGTCCTGGCGGGAGAGTTTCTCGGCCTTGAGCTGCTTCTCCATGACGTTCTGGGTGGCGATGCCCCCGTGGTCGGCGCCCGGCACCCAGCAGACGGTCCGCCCGAGCCGCTTATGCCAGCGGATGAGGATGTCCTGAAGTGTATTATTGAGGGCGTGGCCGATGTGTAGGGCCCCGGTCACGTTGGGCGGGGGGATGACGATGACGAAGCGGTTGCCCGCGTCCCCGGAGGGCTCGGAGTGGGCTATCCCGGCTTTCTTCCAAGCGGCGATCCATTTTCCCTCGACCTGGGTCGGGGAATAAGCCTTGTCCAACATAAAGAAAATTATAGGAAATTAGGGACCGGAACGCCGAGGACTTTAGTCACGGAAATATAGGACCGGAATGCCGAGGATAAGTTCAACGGGCCGAGGCGGCGAGCACGGGTTCGGAGGCCTTCAGGTAGGATCCCAGCCCCTGGGCGAGGGCTTGGGACACCGCTTCCTGGAACCGCGGGTCAGCCATGCGCCCGGCCTCGCGGCCGTCGCGCAGATTGCCGACCTCGACGAGCACGCTGGGAATCCGCGGACTCTTGAGCACCACGTAGGCCGCCCGGTCGATGCCGCGCACCGGGATGCCGCGCTCGCGCAAGGACTTATGGAGATGCCGGGCCAGCTCGCGCGAGGCGCGGACCTGGGAGCGGGGCGGGTCGGTGAGCACGCGCACCCCCGGCCGGGGATGCAGTCTGCGGAAGCGCCCGTAATAATAGAGGACCACGCCCCTCTCGCCGCCCCCCCGCACGTCGTCGGCATGGATGGACACCATGGCCTTGCCGCCCAGCTCCGCGGCCTTGTCCACCCGGTCCGCGAGGCCGAGGTAGCGGTCCCCTTCCCGGGTCTCGCGGGAGGCCAGCCCCTTCACGGCCGCCAGGGCGGCCTGGAGCTTGTCGGCGATGGAGCGGGCCAGCTCCTTCTCCTTGAGGCCGTGGAAGATGGCTCCCTGGTCCCGCCCGCCATGGCCCGCGTCGATGACCACGATCTTGGGCTTGGCATGGAGCGCGGCCGCCGTTTCAAGCGCCTGCGCGGCGGCGGGGATGGGAAGCGCCAGGGTGAGCGCCAAAGATACCAGTTGTCTCATGAATGAACCGCCTAGTCTTGCTGTCGTTCCTCGGCGTAGACATCTATATAACAGACAGATGCGAAATTTGCAAGTGGGAAACCTGGCAGTTGAAGAATTCCATTGAATTCTTCAACTGCCAGCATTGTTATTTATTTCTTATTTTCTTTATTTTTCCAGTTTATAAGGCGTTGACCGATCCCCTGTAAGCTATTTCAAGGCCCCGGCTTCGCCGGGGCCTACAGGAGTTCCGCGGCGAGGCCGGCCAGGGGAGAGCGTTCGATCTTGGTGAACTTCACGTGCCCGAAGAGGGTCTGGCCCTTGAAGCGTTCCACGAGGTTCGATAAGCCGTTGGAGGCGGAGTCGAGGTAATAGTTGTCGATCTGGTAGGGATCGCCGGTCAGCACGATCTTCGAGTTCCGCCCCACCCGCGAGATGATGGTCTTGATCTCGTGCGGGGTGAGGTTCTGCGCGTCGTCGATGAGTATGTACTGCCCCGGCAGGGTGCGCCCGCGCAGGAAGGTGACGGCCTCGATCTCCAGCTTCCCGTCGTCCATGAGCATCTGGATGTCGAGCCGGCTGTCCTCCTTCTGAGGCCTCTCCATCAGGAACTCGAGGTTGTCGAAGATGGCGCCCATCCAGGTATTGAGCTTCTCCTGCTTGGTCCCGGGCAGGAAGCCTATGTCGTGGCCCACCGGGATCACGGGCCTGGCCACGAGCATGCGCCGGTAGGCGTGCTCGTTGAGCACCTGCTCGAGCCCCGCGGCCAGGGCGAGCAGGGTCTTGCCCGAGCCCGGCATGCCGACGAGAGTGATGAGCTGTATCTCCTTGTGCAGGAGGAGCTCCAGGGCGAAGCGCTGTTCGATGTTGAGCGGCTTGATGCCCCAGGGCATGGCGTCCGAGCGCGTCAGGGGCACGAGCCCCCCCGTCTCCGCGTCCATGCGCGCGAGGGCGCTCGAGGAGCCTCCCGCGGAGTCCTTGAGGATGGCGAACTCGTTGGGCTTGATGTCCAGGCCCGAGACCGCCAGGCGCTTCGTCTTGTAGAACGCGTCGATGTCCGCGGCGGGCACGCTCAGCTCGCGCACCCCGGAGTAAAGGTCCGAGACGTTGACCTTCTCCCGCTCATAGTCCTGCGTCTCCAGGCCGATGGACTCGGCCTTGATGCGCAGGTTGATGTCCTTGGAGATGAAGACGACTCGCTCGCCCTTCTTCTTGAGGTGCTGGGCCACGCCCAGGATCATGTTGTCCTTGGTGTTGGACATGAACTGGGCCGGGAGTCCGCCGTTGTGCACCATCTCCACGCGCAGGGTCCCGCCGTGGGGAAGAGGGACCCCGTCGGTGAGCCGCCCCTTGATCCTCAACTGGTCCAGGGTCCGGGCCACCTCGCGGGCGGCGCGTCCGCGCTCGTCGTTGCTGCGCTTGAAGGTGTCGAGCTCCTCGATGACGGGAAGGGGGATGACCACGGCCGAGCCCTCGAAGGAATGCAGGGCGTTGGGGTCGTGGATGATGACGTTGGTGTCGAGGACGAATGTTTTCATATCTCGACGCACCCCCCGCGGGGGTGTGTCTCCGTTCGGGGGGCCCATGCCATTTCTTGAACCTTCCTCATGCCTTTCCTGCTAATTCCCCGGCGGGCAACGGACCTTCCACGACCACGGGCCCCGGCGCGAGCGCCGGCGCCAGCTGGGGCGTCGCCGTCACCGGCCGCAAGGCCCGGCGATAGGCGCAGAAGGGCGGCACGAACTCCCGGAACACCTCGTTGGCGAAGAAGACCCCTTCGCCCGTGAGCTTCGCCCGGGCCGGGACGCCGCTGCGGGGGTTGCGCGAAAGCGCCACCAAGCCTTTTCGCCGCTGAGCCTCGAACTCGACCTCGAACTGGGC
>CAYWAR010000053.1:0-10837 GCA_964455765.1 uncultured Elusimicrobia bacterium | reverse complement strand
CTTGGCCGCCCTCCTGCTCGCCTCCGGCCTGCACAAGGCGGCCGGCGGGCCGGAGGAGTTCGCGGCGGTGCTCGAGACCTACGACCTGCTCCCCCAGGGCGCCCTCATGCCTTTCGCCGTGGTCCTGCCCTGGCTGGAGACGCTCCTGGGGCTCTCGTTGGCCGCCGGCTACGCGGTGCGCGCCGCGTGCGCGTGCGCGGGCCTGATGTTCCTTTCCTTCATCGGAGCCCTGGGATCGACGATCATGCGGGGGATGAAGCTCGACAACTGCGGCTGTTTCGGCGCCGGGATACACCTGAGCCCCCTGCAGGCCATGAGCTTGGACACCGTGCTCGCGAGCCTCGCCGTGTTCGTCTTCCTCCAGCGGGGCGGCCGCTGGACGCTCGACGCCTGGATCGACGCCGGAGAACCCTAGTTTATTGGTACAATGGGGACCCATGGCGAAGCGGAAGATACTGGCCATCGACGACGACTCCTCGATCTGCGAGCTCTACGAGACCGGCCTGCCGCCCTTGGGCTACGAGGTCGCCTGCGCTTACAGCGGGAAACAAGCCAAGGCCTTCCTGGAGAAGGAAACCCCGGATATCATCCTCATGGACATCATGATGCCCGACCAGGACGGCATCAGCCTCACCCGCGAGATACTCTCCAACCCCAAGACCGCGCACGTCCCGGTGCTCATCATCAGCGGCTTGAGCGACGCGGCCACGCTCAACGACGCCCTCCTCTTCGGGGCCGCGGACTACCTGGTCAAGCCGCTGGACTTCGGGGTGCTCAAAACGAAGATCGAGCGCCTCCTCTCCCTCGTCGACAAGAAGAAATAACCGGCTAGGCCGCGGACTGCTCGATGAGGCTTTCGAGCTTGGCCAGATCCACGGGCTTGGGCAGGAAGGCCTTCGCGCCCAGCAGCTCGGCGTCGGTCCGGACGTCCTCGCTGGGCAGGCCGGTGACCATGATGACCGAGCCCGCATTCTTGGCAAACTCGGGGAGGGCGGAGAGGCCCATGCGCCCGGGCAAACCGTTGTCGAGGAGCACCGCGTCGAAGCGCTTGCCCGCGGCCAGGCGCAGGCCCTCTTCCGC
Organism: uncultured Elusimicrobia bacterium; assembly: GCA_964455765.1. Lineage (GTDB taxonomy): Bacteria > Elusimicrobiota > Elusimicrobia > UBA1565 > UBA1565 > CAYHRV01. The sequence continues at coordinate 9,757 of CAYWAR010000053.1, read as the reverse complement.
CGAGGCGGCCAGCGTGACCCGGTGCCCCTTGCGCGTGAGGAAGGTCTTGAAGACCCCGGATACCCCGGGGTCGTCGTCCACGATGAGAACCTCCGCCGATCGTGCCATCCCTATTCTCCCGGGCCGCTCCCAAGACATCGGAGGCGGCACTTCCTCGGGTTTCCCCTCGGTCGCCGCCCTTCGATCCTGCGGCCCTAAACGATCTCCGTCTTGCGATCTTCCTGCGTCTCGATCTGGAGCGTGGTGTGCCCGATCCCGAAGCGCCGCTCCAGCAGTTCCTGGCCGCTCCGGAGCACGGCCCGGGCGTCTCCCCCCGGCCCCAGGACCAGATGGCCGCTCATGGAGGCCTGTCCCTGGGAGAGGGACCAAAGATGCAGGTCATGCACCTGCGAGACCCCGGGGACTCCTCGCAGGGCTCCGCGCAGTTCCTCCACGTCCAGGCCCGCTGGAGCCCCCTCGAGCAGGATGTGGATGGAGTCCCTCACCAGATTGAACGACGCCGAGCAGATGATGACGCAGATGAAGACCGTGGCCAGCGGGTCGGCCCAGAGCCAGCCCGTTTTGCGCATGACCAGGCCCGCGGCGATGGCCCCCACCGAGCCCAGGGCGTCGGACATGACGTGCAGGAACACCCCCCGCAGGTTGATGTCCTCCTTGCGGTGGCGAAAGAGCATCGCCCCGGAGGCGAGGTTGCAGAGCAAGCCGATGAGGGCGATGACGAGCATCCAGCCCGTCTTGACGGCGGGAGGGTCTTGGAACCGGCCCCAGGCCTCCCGGAGCAGGACGCCCACGGCCATCCAGAGCGCGACGCCGTTAACCAGGGCCGCGAGCACCTCGATGCGGTGGTAGCCGAAGGTGCGCTTGCGGTCCGGGGGGAGGCGGGAGGCCCAGACGGCGAAGAGGCCCAGGCCCAAGGCCGCGAGGTCCACGGCCATGTGCGTCGCGTCCGCCAGGAGGGCCAGGGAGCCGGACCAGAGCCCTCCGCCGAACTCCAGCACGAAGACGGCGGCGGTCAGGGAGAACGCCAGCGAGAGCGGCGCGGCCAAGCGCCGCGGGGGCGGGGCGTGGCAGTCGAGGGCCTCAGCCGCCATGGGCCTGGCGTGCCGTTTCATAAAGGAGCACCGCGGCCGCGGCCGACGCGTTGAGGCTCGCCACCCCGCCGGCGGACTGCGGGATGGAGAGGACCTCATCGCAGCGCTCGCGCACCAAGGGGCGCAGGCCCTGGCCCTCGGAGCCCACGACGAGTATCATGGGCGTGTTGATCTTCACGCTCCAGCAGGGTTTCCCCCCCATGTCCGCTCCGTAGACCCAGAAGCCCACCTCCTTGAGGCGCAGGAGCGTCTGGGAGAGGTTGCCGACCTGGAAGAGCGGCACCTTCTGCAGAGCCCCGGCCGAGGCGCGGGAGGCGCCTTGGCTGATCCCCGCGCTGCGCCGGTCCGGGACCAGGATAGCCGAGCAGCCCAGGCAGGCGGCGCTGCGGGCGATGGCGCCCACGTTCTGTGGATCCTGGACCTGGTCGAGGGCCACCAGCACGGTCTTGCTCCTCTTGGACTCGGGGAGCGAGGCGAGGAGGTCGTCTAAATCGCCGGAATCCTGCCCCACGACCTTGACCGCGAGCCCTTGGTGGGATTCGCCCGCCGAGAGGCGGTCGAGGTCCCGGCGGGAGACCCAGCTTACGCGCACCCCGCGTCCCCGGGCCGAGCGGGCCAAGTTTTCGGAGTCGCCCCCGCGGTCGCGCTGTATCCAGAGCTCCAGCACGCGCATCGTGGAGGAACCCAGGGATTCCTCGACCACATGGGAGCCGTAGAGCCAGCGCCAGGGAGTCTTCATATACGGCGTCGGCCCCTCGACCCCCGAAAACCCCCGCCCGGTCCAAGGGAGCACGACACGGGACCTCCGCGGCGCGGGGGCCTATCCATGACGCCTCCAGCGGGAACCGGCGGAGGAATCCTCGATCTTGACGCCTTCGGCGGCCAATTCCTTGCGCAGGGAGTCCGAGGCCGCGTAGTCCTTGCGCTTGCGCGCCTGAACGTATAGGTCGAACTTCTCCTGGAGCCTCGGCTCCAGGGCTTTCTCCGCGGCCTCCCTGAGCCCCAGGCCCAGGACCTCCTCGGCGGCGTCGACGGCGCGCAGGGCCGCGGCGCAGTCGAGCGAGGGCCCGGGACGCACGATATCCCAGAGCGCGGCCAGGGCTCCGGGCATGTCCAGGTCGTCGCTGATGCGCTCGGTGAAGCGGTCCAGGAGGGCCCGCGCCTTCTCCGGCGCCGCGGCCTTTCCCGCCGCCTCGCGGAAAATCTCCCGGACCCTGTCCTTGAGCTTGCGCCGCGCGCTCTTGGCTCCCTCCAGGGACTCCCAGGAGAACTCCATCTGCTTGCGGTAATGGGTGTTGAAGCAGAGGTAGCGGTAATCGAGGGGGTCGAAGCCCCGGGGAGCGAGGTCGGAGAGCTTGATGAACGACCCGGCGGATTTGGCCATCTTGGCCTTGTTGAGCACCAGGAACTCCCCGTGCAGCCAGAACCGGACGAAGGGCTTGCCCGTGGCTCCCTCGGCCTGGGCGATCTCGTTGGTGTGGTGGATGGGGATGTGGTCCACCCCGCCGCAATGGATGTCGAAGCTCTCGCCCAGATACTTCATGGCCATGGCCGAGCACTCGACATGCCAGCCGGGAAATCCCCGCCCCCAGGGCGAGTCCCACTCCATCTGGCGCTTCTTGTCCGGGGGCGAGAACTTCCAGAGGGCGAAATCGGTCGGGTTGCGCTTCTGGGCGTTGGCCTGGACGCGGGCGCCTTCCTGCAGTCCCGAGATGTGCGCGCTCCCGCCGGCGAGCCGGCCGTAGTCCGGGAACTTGGAGGCGTCGAAATAGATCCCGTCATCGGTGCGGTAGGTGAAGCCCTTGGCCTCGAGGCTCGAAATCAGCGCGATCTGCTCGGGGATGTGGGCGGTGGCCTTGCAGAGCACATCCGGGGGGGTGAGCCCGAGCGCCTTGGAATCCTCCAGGAAGCTTTGGGTGTAGAACTCGGCGATCTCCCAGGCGGTCTTCCCCTCCCGGGCCGCGCCCACCTCCATCTTGTCGTCGCCCTCGTCGGCCTGGCTGGTCAGGTGCCCGACGTCGGTGATGTTCATGACATGGCGCACGCTCAGGCCCGCGAAGGCGAGAGAGCGGCGCAGGGCGTCCTCGAAGATGTAGGTGCGGTAGTTCCCCACATGGAGGTAGTTGTAGACCGTGGGGCCGCAGGTGTAGAGGCCTACGGTCTTCCCCAGGGGGGAGAACTCCTCCCGGCGGCGCGTGAGCGTGTTGTAGAGGATGATGCCCATGGGCTCAACTCCCGCCCGGCATGGATACCGAGGCCACGGCGTGGCACGCCACGGCCTCCCCGCGCCCGAGCTCCCCGAGCCCCTCATGGCTCTTGGCCTTGAGGTTCACGCGGGAGGGGTCGATCCGGAATATCTTGGATAAGGAGGCGGACATGGCTTTATAGCGCCCCTTGAGCTTGGGCTCCTCGGCCACCACCGCGGCGTCGAGCGAGAGGATGCGCGCGCCGCGCGCCTCCAGGGTCTCGAGGACTTTCGCCACGATGCGGCGGCTGGCGATGCCCTTGAACCTGCTCTCCTCCGGCGGGAAGAGGAGGCCTATCTCCCCGGCCCCCAGGGCGCCCAGCACCGCGTCGGCGGCCGCGTGCAGGACCGCGTCTCCGTCGCTGTGGCCCAAGAGCCCCTTGGAGTGCGGGATGCGCACGCCGGCCAGCCAGAGCGGCCGGCCCAAGACGAGGCGGTGGATGTCGTAGCCCAGGCCCACGCGCGTCTCCATCGCTCCCGCGCGGGCGGACAAGAGGGCTTCGGCCATGGTCAGGTCCTCCGGAGTCGTGATCTTGATGTTCTCATAACCCGAGGGGACCACCTTGACCGGGAAGCCGGCGCGTTCGACCAGTTGGGACTCATCGGTGGCATTCGCCTCCCCGGCGAAGCGCTCGAGCGCCGCTTCCAGCACTTTCCGGCGGTAGGTCTGCGGAGTCTGCGCCTGCCAGAAACGGGAGCGCGCCGGGGTGCCCTTCACCAGGAAGGTGCGCGAGTCCGCTTCCTTGAGGGTGTCCTTAACGGGCACGGCCGCGAGCGCCGCGCCGGTCCGCGCGGCTTCCCGAAGCGTGCTCCGGATGACCTCCGGGGACACCAAGGGGCGGGCGCCGTCATGGACGGCCACCACCTCGGCCGAGCGGGGAAGGGCCGCCAGGCCGTTGCGCACCGAGCCCATGCGCGTGGCGCCCCCCTCCACGACGCGCACCCGCGCGCAGGAGAGCCGCTTGCCGTGCTTGTCGACGTTCTCCCGGGTCAGGACCAGGGAGATCCAGCCTATCTCCGGGAGGCGCAGGAAGGCCTCCAGCGACTTTTCGACGATGGTGGTCCCGCCCAGGGGAAGAAACTGCTTGGGCCGCCCCATCCGTTTCCCGGACCCGGCCGCGACGATTATAGCTCCAGCTTTCATTTCTCCGTTGCCGTCCTCTTTTGGCGGGACTTCCTTGGAAAAATCCATCGGATTTTTCCGAGGAATCCCAAGATAATCTACTTTTCGGAACGGAATTTCCCGAAGACCATGCGCCCGGCCGAGGTCTGCAGGATGGAGCTCACCTGCAGGTCCACGCGCTTGCCGATGTGGCGCTTGCCGTCCTCGACGACCACCATGGTCCCGTCATCGAGGTAGCCCACCCCCTGCTCGCGCTCCTTGCCCTCCTTCATGATGAAGAGGCTCATGCTCTCCCCGGGCAAGACCACGGGCTTGAGCGCGGTGGTCAGGTCGTTGACGTTGAGGCAGACGACCCCCTCGATGGCCGCGATCTTGTTGAGGTTGAAGTCCGTGGTCAGTACGCGCGCCCCCAGGTCCTTGGCCAGGCGCACGACCTTCCCGTCCACGTCGGATATCTCGGGCACGTCCTTGTCGAGGATCTTGACCGGGATGTCGGGGTTCTCCTGCATGCGCGCGAGCATGTCCAGGCCCCTGCGCCCGCGCGCCCGCTTCATGCCGTCGGCGGAGTCGGCGAGCTGGTGCAGCTCCCGCAGGATGAAGCGCGGGACGACCAGCGTCCCGGAGAGGAACTTCGTCTCGCAGATGTCCACCACCCGGCCGTCGATGACCGCGCTGCTGTCGAGCACCTTCATCTCCGAGCCGCGGCGCTTGGAGGAGGCCAGGATGTCCTTGTCGAGGCTGTCGAGCTCCGGAAACTTCCGGATGAATACGATCATTCCGAGTATCCCGAAAGCCACGTTGCGCAGGATCTCGTACATGTCCCAGACGCGGTAGAGCTCCTCGTTGCCGATCTGGAAGACGAACCAGTCGGCGGCCTTGGAGGCCACCAGCCCGGCCACGGCGCCGAGCAGGCCGGCGATCATGGTCAGAAGGCTGATGCTTTCGATGGCGAGTTCGGCCAGCACGAGGATGAGGCCCACGCCCAGTCCAATGACGAGCCCGGTCCGGGTGGGGGATATCTGGAAATAGACCAGCACGGGGAAGGAGACGACCATCACGGCGCGGAACGCCCATTTCAGCATAGGTTCTCCTAATAGTCCTTCGAATAAACGGCTGCGAAGTCCGGATTATCACGGCTATATGACTACTCTCCGTCGGGGAGGCAGAGCCTTGCCGCCTCCGCTATGTCCTTCGCTCCGGAAATCTCCATGTGCACCCGCGCGCCCTTCGCGCAGTCCTTGAGCGAGCGGGCGCCCACGAACGCCTTCTTAAAGCCCACGCGCTGGGCCTCCCGAAGGCGCTGGGCCGCGAAGCCGACGCGGCCGACGCCCCCCAAAAGCCCCACCTCGCCGATGAAGACCGCGTCCTCGGGCAGAGGGATTTCCCGGGCCGAGGAGACGACGGCCATGCACACGGCCAGGTCCAGGGCCGGGTCCTTGAGCCTCAGGCCGCCGGCCAGGTTGATGAAGACGTCCTGGGACTCCAGGCGCAGGCGCAGATGCTTCTCCATGGAGGCCAGCAGGGTCAGCACGCGGTTGAGCTCGAGACCCGTGGCCATGCGCCGGGGCAGGGGGTAGCGCGTGGGCGTGACGAGGGCCTGCACCTCCACGAGCATGGGACGGGTGCCCTCCACGGCCACGGAGACGGCGCGGCCGGGGGAGCGGCTCCCGGCGAAGGCCTCCAGGAGCATGGCCGAGGCGTCTTGGACCTCCTTGAGGCCGCCCTCCTCCATCTCGAAGAGCGCGACCTCGGAGGTGGGCCCGAAGCGGTTCTTCTCGGCCCGCAGGAGCCTGAGCATCTGCCTCTCCTCCGTGTCGAACTGGAGGACGGTGTCCACGATGTGCTCGAGCACCTTGGGCCCGGCCGTGGAGCCGTCCTTGGTGACGTGCCCGAGCAGGAAGAGCGCGGTCCCCCGGGATTTGGCCGCCCTCAGGAGCTCGGCGGCGCATTCGCGCACCTGGGTCATGGAACCGGGCCCGCCGGAGAACCCCGGATGGAAGACGGTCTGGATCGAGTCGAGGACCAGGACGGCGGGTCCGTGCTCCGAGACCGCGGCCAGGATCTTCTCCAAGTCGCTCTCGCAGGCCAGGAGCAGTCCCGAGCCCGATAGTCCCAGGCGGCGCGCCCTCGCGCCGATCTGTTCGAGCGACTCCTCGCCGCTGACATAGAGCGTTTTGCGGGCGCGGGCGAGGGACGCGGCGGCCTGCAGCATCAGGGTGGACTTCCCGATGCCGGGCGGGCCGGCCAGCAGGAGCACCTGCCCGGCCACGAGCCCGCCGCCCAGGAGGCGGTCAAGCTCCCCGATGCCGGTGGGAAAGCGTCCGCTCTCACGGGAAGAGGAGGAATCCTTAAGAGAAACGACAGGCGAACTGAAATCGGTCAACGGCCGGGCTCCTTGCCCAGCGGCCGCCTTACCGACGGCCACGGCCTCCTCCTCCAGGGTGTTCCAGGAGCCGCAGCCGGGGCATTGCCCCGACCACTTGAGCGAGTCGGCGGAGCACTCCCGGCAGCGGAAGACGGCCTTGAGCCTCATGTGTAGATCCGAGGGACGCGGGGCTTGAGGCCGGTCACCAGCTCGTAGGTGATCGTCCGGGCGCTCTTGGCGAGCTGCGCCGCGGTGACCTCTTCTTTCCCCTGCCTGCCGATCAGCACGACCTCCTCCCCGACCCGGGGCTGGGCGACCCCCGTGACATCGACCATGGTCATGTCCATGGTGAGCGCCCCGACGACCGGACAGCGCCGCCCGCGCACGAGCACGCACGGCGGCCCCTCCCCCCCGCGCTCGCGCGGGATGGAGGCCAGACGCGGAAGCCCGTCCGCGTAGCCGATGGGCAGGGTGGCGATGCGCCGCGTCCCCTTCGCCCGGTAGAGGCCCCCGTAGCTCACGGGGGCTTGGGACCTCACATTCTTCAAAAATACGACCTTGGTCTTCAAGCTCAACACGGGCTGGAAATCGCGGCCGTAGAGCCCGTAAGCCGCGATGCCGGGCCGCACCATGTCCCAGCGGCTCTGGGGATAGGAGAGGGCTCCGGCGGAATTGGCGGCATGGAGCAAGGGGACGCGGAGGCCGGCCTCCGCCATGTCCTGGGCCGCGCGCTTGAACCGGGAGAGCTGGAGCCGGGTGAAGGCCGGGTCGGTCTCGGCGCACGCCAGATGGGTGTAGACCCCCTCGATGTCGACGCCCGGGGCGCGGGCGAGCTCCAAGGCGACCTTCAGCCCGGAGGGCCAGCTCATGCCGATGCGCCCCATCCCCGTGTCGAGCTTGAGATGGCAGCGCAGGCGCTTGAACCTGCGCGCCGCGGCGAAGGCCTTTCCCGCCGCCTGCGCGATGAGCCGGGCCCCGTCCCAGGAGGCGACCGTGGGCGTGAGCCCGTAGCGCACGGCGGCCAGGGTGCTGCCGAAGGGGTAGAGCGAGCCCAGGATGAGGATGGGCCGGCGGATGCCCGCGTCGCGCAGGACGATGCCTTCCTCCACCGAGGACACGCCGAGGCGGTCCACGGCCCCGGACTCCACGGCCGCGCGCGAGACGCGCACCGCGCCGTGCCCGTAGCCGTCGCCCTTGACCACGAAGAGAATGCCCGTCTTGCCCCCCATACGGCGGCGCAGCAGGCGCAGGTTCTCCTGGAGGCGGCCCAGGTCGACCTCGGCCCAGGTGGGACGGTGGAAGCGGCGGGGGAAGACGAAGGACGGGCGGCGTGGGCCCATGGGGCGCCTACACCAGTTCGGGAGGCTGGGAGTCGAAGCTCTCCTCTTCCCCGACGCTCTGGGCCCCCTGCGGCTCCGCGGCCTCGGTGGCGTTGTCGAAGCGGGTCAGCTTGAGCTCGAAATGCAGATGGATGGTCCCCGTCGGCCCGTTGCGCTGCTTGGCGATGATGAGTTCGGCCTTGTTCTGGAGTTCCTGGTCTTCGCGCTTGTAGTAGCCCTCCCGGTAGATCATGGCCACGAGGTCCGCGTCCTGCTCCAGGGCGCCGGATTCGCGCAGGTCGGAGAGCTGGGGCCTCATGTCGGAGCGGCCCTTCTCCTCGGTCTTGCGTGAGAGCTGGGAGAGGGCCACGACCGGGATCTCCAGGTCGCGGGCCAGCTGCTTGAGGCCGCGCGATATCTCGGCGACCTCCTGCTGGCGCCCGTCGCGGCTGCGGTTGGGGGCCTGCATGAGCTGGAGGTAATCGATCAGGATGAGGCTCAGCTCCCTGCCCTGGGAGCGCAGGTCCGCGGCCAGGCGGCGGGCGCGGGTGCGCACCTGGAGCACGGAGAGCCCGGCGGAGTCGTCGAAGAAGAGCGGGGCCTCGGAGATGCGCTCGAGCGCGGTGGTGATGTTCGTCCACCGATCGCGCGGATAATAGCCGCTGCGCAGGCTCAGGAGGTCGACCCGGGCCTCGGCCGCCACCATGCGCTGCATCAGGGCTTTCTTGGACATCTCGAGGGAGAAGATGCCCACGGCCTTGGACTCCTTGGCGTGCAGAGCCACGTTGGCGGCGATGTTGAGCGCGAGCGAGGTCTTGCCCTGGCCGGGCCGCGCGGCGATGAGGATGAGGTCCCCTTTCTGGAGCCCGGAGGTCTTCTTGTCGAAATCCTTGAACCCGGTGGCGACCCCCGTCACCTCGGCCCGGTGCTGGTGCAGCCTCTCCATGTCCTCATAGACCTCGTGGGCCAGGTCCTTGGCGCTGCGGAAGGATTCGAGGGCCTGCTTCTGGGCGATGCCCAATATCTGGCGCTGGGCCTCGTCGAGGAGATGCGCGGCGTCCTTCTCCTCCCCATGGCAGTCGGCCACGATGCCGGTGGCCGTGCGGATGAGGTCCCGGAGCACGGCTTTCTCCCGAACCAGCTTGGCGTAGGACTCGACATGGCCGGCCGTCGTGACCGCGCGGCAGAGCTCGACGAGGTAGGGCTTTCCCCCCGTCTCGGAGGTCCACTTGAGCCGGTCGAGCTCGGATCCGACCGTCAGGGTGTCGGCGGCTTCGCCGCGCTCGTAGAGGTTGAGCAGGGCGCGGAAGATCTTGCGGTGGGCCTCTTTGTAGAACATCCCCTCGTCGATGTGGCCGACGGCCTTTTCGACGGCCTCGCGCTCGATGAGCATGCAGGCGAGGACGGCCATCTCGGCGTCCAAGGCCTGGGGCGGGACATGGAGTGACTCGGCGGGCATGGAATGCTCCCGGAAACCGGCCTTTCGTCCTGGCCGGAGTTCCCTTAGGGCTCGTTAAAGATTAAATGACCCACTTTGGAGGCCCAGATTTGAGGTCGGCGCTAGATAGAATGGACGAGCCAGCGACCCCCATGAGTTATTATATCGCGGGTTGC
>CAYWAR010000052.1:0-10967 GCA_964455765.1 uncultured Elusimicrobia bacterium | reverse complement strand
ACACCAGGGATCCGTACTATCCCGAGCGGGTCCAGGCCGTCATCGACGCGAAGAAGGGCGTGCCCTACCAGTACAACCTCGGGCACGCCGCGCTCGGTTTCTCGCATCGTTAGCCGTTCTTGAATAGGAGCGGAGGTCATCATGAAGATCGGTATCTGGGCCGTGGTTCTCATCGCGGGGTCGGCTGCGTCGGCTCCGGCTCGCGCCGTCGAGTTCGAGGCGCAGGCGGACGGGGCTCTTGAGGCGGTCCGGACGCTGCGCGCCGAGCAGAAGTCCTATAGAGAGACGGAGCTCATCAACGCCTTCTGGGCCCTCAACGGCGAGTTTAGCGCGCTCACGCACGAGGCCTCTCCCCTGCCCAACCGCATCTGGGACATCGGCAGGCGTTCCTCCGACCCGCGAGACCCCGGCCTGCGAAGAGACCTCGATGCGGCCCTGCGGGCCCTGCGCATGATCCGCGAACGGCTCTTCTACGCCGCTCAAGCGCAGGAGAGGCTCGAGCGCGCCATCCCCGGTCCCATGCTCTCGCTGCATACGGTGGCCATGGACCAAGCCCGGCTCAGCCAAGCGCTCGTTTCGAAGCTCAAGCTCTCTCAAGACGAGGCCGAGAGGACTCTCCCCAGGTTGAGGAACGCGGGCTTCACCGCAGAGACGCAGATCATGAAAGACTCCCTCTTCGACGTGAAGATTCTCTCGGCGGGCTGTCATGCCAAGGCCTGGGACATGCTCCATAAGGTCCAGGGCTCCCGGTAGAATAGGATGAAGACCATCGCCGCCGTGCTCCGCGAGATGGGCAAGACCTCCCCCTATGGAGACTCCAAGCCTCTGGCCGTGGAGGAGGTGGAGTTGGAAGGACCCGGTCCCGGGGAATTGCTCATCGAAGTGGCGGGAGCCGGCCTCTGCCATTCCGATCTTTCGGTGATCGACGGCTCCAGGCCCCGCGTGATGCCCATGGCCCTGGGACACGAGGCCAGCGGAGTGGTGCGCGAGACCGGGGCCGAGGTCCGGGACTTCAAGGCCGGGGACCATGTCGTCCTTTCCTTCGTGCCTTCCTGCGGCCGCTGCGTGCCCTGCGCGGAAGGCCGGCCCGCCCTCTGCGAGCACGGGGCCAGAGCCAACGCCGCGGGGACGCTGCTGCGCGGTGCCCGGCGCCTGCGCACCCAAACGGGCGGGACCCTGCACCATCATCTGGGCGTCTCCGCCTTCTCGCGCTTCACGGTCGTCGCGCAGGAATCGGCCGTCCTCATACCCGAGGACGCGCCGCTGGAGGAGGCGGCCTTGTTCGGCTGCGCGGTGATGACGGGAGTGGGAGCCGTGTTCAATACGGCCCGCGTCGAGCCCGGGTCCTCGGTCGCGGTCTTCGGCCTCGGCGGCGTCGGCCTGAGCGCGGTCATGGGCGCCAAGGCCGCCGGCGCTTGGCCCATCGTGGCCGTGGATCTGCTGGAAAGCAAGCTGGCTCTCGCGCTCCGGCTCGGTGCCAGCCATGCCGTCTGCGCGGCCAAAGAGGATGCCGTGGAGGCCATCCGCCAGGCTTCCTCCGGCGGGGTCGCCTATGCCTTCGAGGCGGCCGGCAGCGAGAAAGCCCTTTCCCAGGCGTACGCCGCCACGCGCCGCGGCGGCAAGACGGTGACCATGGGCCTGCCCCATCCCGCCCGGGAGTTCCGCGTCCCGGCCTTCAGCCTCGCGGCGGAAGAGCGGGTCGTGCTGGGCTCCTACATGGGCTCCTCCGTCCCCAGGAGGGACATCCCCCGCTACATCGCCATGCACCGAGCGGGCCTCCTGCCGGTGGACCTCCTGCGCAGCCGCGACATCGCGCTCGCGGACATCAACTCGGCCTTCGACGAGCTTTCGCGCGGCGAAGCCGTCCGTCAGATAATCCGGTTCAATTGAGGGATCCATGACACCGACCCAGACCCTGCAACGGCCTCCCGCGCCCCTGATCGATATCCCCTCCGTGCACGGAGGACCGCGGGCGGCCGGCGCGCCCTCGGCAGCCGATGTCCGGCGCATCGTGCTCGCCAGCTTCATCGGAACCACGATCGAGTGGTACGACTTCTTCTTGTACGGGACGGCCGCGGCCTTGGTCTTCAACCGGCTCTTCTTCCCGAACTTCGACCCGCTCTCGGGCGTGATGGCCTCCTTCGCCACCTACGCGGTGGGTTTCTTCGCGCGGCCGCTGGGCGGGAGCGTCTTCGGCCATTACGGAGACCGGATCGGGCGCAAGTCCATGCTGATCCTCTCCCTGCTGATGATGGGCGCGGCCACTTCCCTCATTGGGCTCCTGCCGACCTACGCCTCCATCGGAGTGCTCGCCCCCGTGCTCCTCGTGGTCCTGCGCTTCATCCAGGGCTTCGGAGTGGGGGGGGAATGGGGCGGCGCCGTGCTCATGGCCGTCGAACATTCGGGGGAGGGCAAGCGCGGGTTCACCGCGAGCTGGCCGCAGGCCGGAGTGTCCGTCGGCCTGCTCCTCTCGACCGCGGTCTTCGCGCTCTTCGCGGGCCTGCCCGAGGAGCAGTTCCTCTCCTGGGGCTGGCGCGTCCCGTTCCTGCTGGGGATATTCCTGGTCGCGGTGGGATTCTACATCCGGCTCAACGTCATGGAATCCCCGGCCTTCGCCAAGGCCAAGAGCGAAGGGGTCAGCCGCGCCCCCGTGCTCGACGCGATCCGCAACCACCCCAGGGAGATCGTCCTCACCATGGGAGCGCGCTTCGCCGAAAACGTATCCTTCTACGTCTTCAGCGTCTTCGTCCTGACCTACGGGATGCAGAAGGGCATCCCCCAGCCGGTCCTGCTCAAGGGCGTCCTGCTCGCCGCGGCCGTCGAGCTCGCGGCGATCCCGCTCTTCGGCATGCTCTCCGACCGGGTCGGCCGGAGGCCGGTGTACATGGCCGGCGCGGCCCTGACCGGCCTCTTCGCCTTCCCGTTCTTCCGCTTGGTCGGCACGGGCAGCACGCCCCTGGTCTGGCTCGCCATCGTTGTGGGGCTGGGGCTCCTGCACGCGTCCATGTACGGGCCGCAGGCGGCGTTCTTCTCCGAGATGTTCGGGACCAAGGTGCGCTACAGCGGAGCGTCCCTGGGCTACCAGCTCGCCTCGCCGCTGGCCGGCGGACTGGCCCCTCTCATCGCCACGGCCCTGCTCTCCCGGGGAGGCGGGGACCCCTCCCTGGTGGCGCTCTATCTCATCGCCATGAGCTGCGTGACCCTGGTTTCCGTCTACTTCGCGCGCGAAACCTACCGGGGGGGATTGAGCGTTTGACCGGGGTCCTCCTGGCGCTCATCCTCGCCGCGCCGGCGTCCGCGGCCGGAGTCTGGCGGGAAGGGATGCTCCGGACCCCGGGCGCAGGCGCCATTCATTATCGCCTGCGCTCCGGCGAGGGGGAAGGGGTGCTCCTGGTCCACGGCCGGAGCTTCGGGTCGGAGGCTTTCTCCCTGTGGGAAGGCTTGCTGCCGGGCCGTCCGCTGATGATCCTCGACCGCCGGGGCTACGCCCCGTCGCAGGGGTGGGCGGAGCCGCTGGGCGAGCGCAACCAGGCGGACATCGCCCGCGCGCTCTCCTTCCTCCGTTCCGTCTCCGGATCGAAGAAAGCCGCCGTGGCCGTGTTTTCCATGGGCGTCCGATTCCTGCCCGAGCTCGACCCGGAGCAGGTGAGTTGGGTGGCGATGGTCAACCCGTCCGGCCCCCGTCTCGTCGGATATCTAGACGCCCGGGGGCAAGCGGCGGCCGAGAGCCTCCGAGAGGGCTATGAGAAGACGAGGTTCTGGCTCCCATTCGCCCGGGAGGCCTGGATCGCCTCCGCGGCCTGGAGCATCGCCTCGGACGCGAGGGAGCGCCTGGTGCGCCAGGGAGGGGATTCTCCCGCCGCCTCGGCCATGCTCGCCGGCATCGAGGCCAGGTCGTCGCTGGCGGGATTCCGGGGCGCGTTGGTGCGCGAGACCCTATTCGCGCTCTATGACGATTCCTGGAGCGTCCCGGAGGGGTCCATCCCCGTCCTGTTGGCCTTCGGCGCCCCCGATGAGCTCATCCCTTCCGCCGCGTATCGCGAGTCCGCCAAGAGGCTCGCGCGGGGCAGGGCCTTCCTGCGCGTCCTGGAGCTGAAGGGGGGACATCTCGGGCCCCTGCTGGCTCCGGGAGAGCTGCTGGAACGGATAGAGGACTTCGACCGTCAGGCCGGGGAGACCCAGCCTTGATGCGGACTCCGCAAATAATGAGGTAGAATGCGCGTATGAAAACGATCATCCTTCTTCTGTCGTCGTTGATGGCCGCCCTTCCCGCGGCCGCGGCCGGTTCCGAAGCGCTTCGCGCCGATGGGGACGCGGGCTTCTTGGGCCTCTCCAGGTTCCAGGTCAAGCCGCTCGCCGGCCGCCGCGCGGCCGCACAGACTCAGGAGGAAGGAGCGGTCGACGCGAGGGTCTCGGCCTCCAACAGCGTCCGCTTGAGCGGCAACCTCCGTCTTCAGGGGCACGGCTACGCCTCCGCGGACCAGCATTTCATCCATCTGACGCTCAACGGCTCCATGGACGTCACCGATGAGAAAGGGCGGGTGCTGGCCCGCAACGCGCAGGTGATGGTCTCCGGCTCCTATCCGGTCTCGGGGAACTACGTTTCGGGCTACGCCTATCCGAACATCTTCGTCTCGCTCTACGACGGCGGGCGCTACCTAGGCAGCGCGAACCTGAGCGGAAGCGTCCATGTCTCGGGCTTCATCCACGGGAATTGGGCCCAGCTCTCCGGCAGCGGGATGCTCTGGGGCTACGCCAACCTGCGCGAGTAATCTCTATCACCCCATACCCATGTGGTCGTTCTCCTCGCAGGAGAGCTCCTAGGTCCGAAGGGGGAACTTACGATAACACCCTTATGTTTCGGAGGACCGGAGTTGTGCGGCTTACGAGCGATAGACGAGGATGAGCGTGGAGATGAAGACGACGAGGGACAGCGTTGACGCCGCCTACTTCTCCTCGGAAAGCTTCACAGTCTCGGTGTATTCTTCCCAGTGATTGTTTACGACTTTGACGTCCTTGGCCGAGCCGTTTCTCTTGATTGCAAACACGTAGGAATCGCCGGTGTTCAGCTTTTCCCATGCCTCGCAGGTTTCGAAGTACTCCTTCTCGGTCTTCATCGGGATCGAGTTGATGGCCGTGACGATGTCGCCCTCCTGCTTCCCGTCCAAATAGCCGGCTTTGGACCGGTCGATCCCCTCCACTAGGAAGCCGCCGTCCCGTTCCTTGACCCACCATAGCCCTAGGCCGAGAAGTCGGCGTTTGCGCACATTCTTGTACTCCGTCCCCAGGCGCACGACCCGGTCGGCCTTCTCCGTCACCCGCTCGACCTTGACGTCTTCAAGCGCGCCGTTTTCCCTCCTGACCGAGAAGGTCATGGCTCCCCCTATCTTGAGGGGCTCGAATGCCCTGGTCCATTTGCCGAAGGCGGCCGCATCGGCTATTTTTTCGCCGTTGACGGCGGTCAGGGTGTCGCATTTTCGAATGCCTGACTTGAAAGCGGAACGCGATTCGTCGATGTCAACGACGGCTATTCCGTCCGCGGTCATCATCGTCTTCTTCAAGCCGAGAGGGCTCGGGACATCCATCGGATAGACCCCCCATCCGGCCAGAGACTTGGCCAGGATTGGGAAGAATTCATCGAGGGTCATGAACTTTTCCCTTTGCTTTTCGTAATCTCCGAGCAAGCGATGGAAATCATCGATGAACACGAATTGATTGTCCTCCCGATCCTCTCGAAGGAACTTTTCCGCCGCTTCCTCCCCCCATTTCATTAGGACATAGCGTGAATGGACGGCGCGCACAAGCAGTTCCCGCATGACGGTTTCCCAGTTGCTGTAGGCCTGCCGGCGCATTCTCTCGGCGATGCCGGAGAACAGGAAGCCAAAGGGCTCCAGCTCCGCCAGATGCTTGTCCACGACCGGATTGCAGAAGGAGTGCCCGAACTCATGCAGGATCATCTCCTCGACAGTCCGCTTGTCCCTGAAGCCGAATCGGCCGGCCGCTTCGTCCTCCACGATCCCCATGAAGTTGAATGCGATTTTCCTATGCGTCGCCGAATCCTCGATCATGCCTCCGTAGTTTGCCCCCTGCGGCAGGGCGAGCGGCGAAGGAACGAGCCGGAACTCGTCGAACCCGCGGTGGCCGTGGTAGTCCTCCTGGATTCCGATTGCGTCGAAGTCCGGGAGGCTGGAGTAGACGTCGTCTATGTAGGACTGGTAGGTTTCCTTGTTCTTGTCGAGGAAATCCTGAAAATGGGACGCCGCGTAGAAATCCCTGATCTTCTCCCAGTAGTCGTCCAGGATCTTGGCCCTCTCGGCGTCATTCTTGCCGCCGGGGACGCGCCGGAGCAACTTCTCCCCATAGGCGGCGATCCTCCTTCCTTCGGGAAGCTCGGAGAAATGCAGCGGGAAGTCGTTGAAGGCGTCGAAGCTGAATCCATCGTCGTAGGCCAGCTTCCCGCCGGGCTCGAGCTCCTTGACCGCGGGATGCCCCTGAAAGGGGTCGAAATCACGCAATACCGCGGCATACATCGGCGGCGTCTTGTCCCAGTTCCTAAGCTCGCGCTGCGTCTTGGCGAGATTGAGAAGCGTGTACATCACTTCCGTGTTCGTTTGCGTCTTGATGAGAAGCTTGCCGACCCTTCTTTCAGAGGCCGAAGCCTCCGCAATCGAAAAGGCCGGTCCTAAGATGCAGATCACAGCTAGGATGGATTTCAAAGGCCGGCCCTACAGTGCGTCCAGGCCGTGCAGGACGATCGCCGACGCGACCGTCGCAGCGGTCTCCCCTCGGAGCTTCCCAAGACCGCGATCGGAGGCCTGCTTATCCAGCCTACGAGCATTTGCCGCGGCTTTTCATGAAATAAATGAGCGCCGTGTTGCACAGAGCTCCCAAAGCAATGAGGATATTCCATAGTCTCTGTGTATCCGAAAAACCATGGTCCAGGACCAATCTATCCCCGATATATACGCACAGGGGAGTCCATGGCAAGGTCAGCAAAGCGATGACTATCCCCCCGCGCGGTCCCGCCGAAACCGACGTTGCCAGCAGGACGATGATCCAAATGCTCAGATAAGCCAAGGCTGGTCCGGAGCCGTCTTTTGACTGTTTCATGACACGCTTATAAATCTATGATTATTTTTTGAATTCGTGCAAAATCATCGAAGCTGCCTGTTCCTCAAGGTGCCCGTCGGCCCATTCGAGCGGTATCTTTCATATTCCTTCCTGTAAAAATCCCAGCAGAAATAGCCGGCGATGAAAATCGTCCCAAGATACAATAATATCGGCACGCCCTGTCTGTACACCGCGAGGTAGGATTTGCTCGTGAGCAAGAGCATCGTGGAGGTGCCGGCGATAAAGCTGGAGTAAATCAAAGTCATCGACGCCGCATACCCTGCCGAGGCGAAAAATACCGGCCTATTCGTCGGAAATCGATAGAATATCCCGGCGAAAGACTCCGTATCGCCGAAAGCGGCATAGGAAACATATTGCTTCAAGGTCAGGCCGGGTTTCGGGGGGTGAATCGCTTCGTATTTGTAGAAATAAAAGTAGAGGAAATAAACAACCATGCCCGTCAGGAGTGATTGGAATGAGATAATCCCAAACCATCCTCGACCGAACAACTTCACGATGATGTTGGTCTCATTGCTCAGATCCGGCGAATACAAATAGGTGGTACCAACGTCGTAGAATCTGCCCGCGATCGTCAACGCCGCCAGAGTCGAGAACTTGGCGGAGTCAGGCATGGCAGGGGTCAAGGCGGGAGAGCGCAGAATCCCGGGGACGCCGCCGCGGCCGGCAACGCCAGCAGGAGAAGCATTCAGACCTCTCCCCAGCGCGGCCGCTGGGACCACCATCGCCCCACCGCCCCGGCGAAGGCCTTCGCTTTTTGGACGAAGGAGCCGACCGCGATCCTGACCTCCGCGACCGCCCGCCCGATGGCCCGGCCCGCGACGGCGCCCGCCTTCGCCCCGGCCCAGCCCAATAGCAGGCCCGCGGCCACGGCTCCGACGATGCTTGGCGCTCCCGCGGCCGCCCCGAGGGCCCCGAGCGCCGCTGCGCCCACGATGGAGCCGATGCGCGCCCCCGCCTTGGCGTACTTGAGGCGCAGTCCGTCTCCCTGCCGCGCGGCTTGGAAGCCGGGCAGAGGCGGCTCCGAGACGGCCAGGGAGCCGTAACGGCCCGCTCCGGAGACGCCCGCGGCCTCGCCGCCTCCGTTCTGGACCATGTCGGCCAGCACGGCGAGCGAATCGTCCGCCGAAGCCTTTCGCGAGAAGGCCCCTTCGCCGAAGCGCAGGCCCGATTCCTGCTTCATCGCCTCCGGGCCCGGTCCCAGGCAGAATCCGGCCGCGAGCGGCTGAGCCAGGACCAGGAGCGACGCCAACGCCCACGATGATCTATCTGTCATGTGTGAATCTCTCCTTGTCATGCGTGTCTATTTGAGAGCCGAGGTGGAGCCGCCGAGCTCCACGGACACCGTCTCCCAGGTCCCCTGCCATTCGGGCAGAGAGACGCGCCCCACGCGCTTGAAGTCGAACTTGAGGAAGTACTTCTCTCCGGCCTTGGGCGTCTTGCGGAACTCGGTGGGGTCGAGCTCGACGGAGTAGGAGCCTTGAGCGGAGAAGACGACCTCTTTCTCCAGGACGGTCTCATCGGCCCAGTTCGGCACGTCGCGGCGCACCTCCAGGGAGAGGACGGTCTGCTCGCCGGCACCGTAGTATTGCGCCCAGCGGTCCTGGAACTCGGCCTTGAAGCCGCCCTCGCCCGTGGCGAAGAGGCGCAGGCCGATGCCCTGGCGGTCGGGGCGGGTCGGGGTCTTCTCGTAGGCCCGGGCCATGATCCTGTCCTCGCGCATGTTCGGGAGGCCGAACTCGTAGCGGTGGGAAGCCCGGACCGTGCTCGCGTTGAGGCTGCGCCCGGCCAGGCAGACCTTGAACTCGTCTTTCTCCCAGGGGTACATCTCGCCGCGGCCCTCGATCTCGACGATGACGTCGCGCCGCTCGGCGCCGACATAGCGGTCGTAGCACTCCTCCCGGCCCGTAGTCCGGTTGTAGTCGCAGACTCTGCGGTAGAAGCGGCTCTCCAGGCGCACGGGGCTGGAGGCGGTCGCGCCGTTGGCGTGAAAAACGACCTTCTCGCAGTCGGTGTCGTAACGGTCGTAGCGGTCGTAGCCGTAGCCGGAATCGGGGTAGGAGGGGATGCCGCCGATGTGCTCCATCGTCCGCATCCCCTCGCGCAGGCGTCCGTCGAGCCCGGCGTCGCCGATAAGGCTCTCGAAGCCCGCTGATTCCGAGCGCAGGGACTCCGCCGACTGGGCGCGCGCCGAGGAGGCTAGGAGCGTCAGGACCGCCGCTGAGGCCAGGACCGTCATCCGCGTTTTCATGAGTTCCTCCGTTCTATCCGATCTGCCGGCAATAAAAAACGGGAAAGGCGCGCTTCCGCGTTTGCGGAAGCCGTCTTTCCCGTGGGTACGCTCCCAAGGGGGAGCCGCGTTTCACCCCGGGGCCCTTCCCCCGGGTTACACGGTGGGCCCGTGCGGGGCCCGTTCCGTTCCAAAGAGCTAAGGATATTGTACCGGAAAGGCCGGAAATAACATGAGCCCGAGGTCCCGGTCCGATTCCGGACAATGGGCCTATCGCGGGTAGGCCCAAAGTCCCAGACGGCTTGTGGATCCCTATCCTCCTCGAGCTGCTCCCTCCGGGGAGCAGCTCACGCGCGCTCTTCGATGGCCTGGGAAAGCCTGTCGCTCGGTTTTACGCTCTTGATGTCCCCGGCGAAGCCCCAGCTCCGCTTGACCTGGAGGTAGCCGCCCTTGTCGAGCGCGTCGATCGCGGCCTTCATGTACTGCGTCCAGCCCCTGTCGTCGCCCAGACTGCCGTAGAGGGGCTCCCCGTGCCTGCCTTGCGCGACCTTGACCAGCACGGACCAGATCACGACGGCCTCGGAGGAGTCCACCTCCCCGCCGTTTTCCAAGGCTTTGCGGGCCAGCAGGACCGAGAGGATTTGAAGGTCCAGCTTTCCCCGGAAATTCATCCGGGCGATCTCGGTGAGGAGCCCGGAGGGCCGTGGGGAGAGGAAGGAGCGGATCTCCTCCAGGAAGCCCCTGGGAGCGTTCCGGGCTAGGCGATCCCTTTCGATGATATCCGCGAGGTTTTCGCTGCCGTAGACCCTCTCCCTATGGCCGCTGAGGAATACATCGGCCAGGATCTGCAGTTCCACCCCGGAGGCCGAGAGGTTCGTGAGAGGAGGCAGATCGAGAAAATCGTTTCTCCAACTGCCGTCGTGCCCGCCCGGCTGAAGGGAGGGATCGCCCGTCCGCTCGGCGGCCTCGACAGCCGGCGCCTGCCCGGCGTCCGCGGTCCCGGCTTCTCCCAGAGCTGAAAACGACCGCTCCCCCTCCTGGAGTATGGCCTCGGGGGTCGTGTTCGCGAATAGGCCCGCGGGCAGGAGCCATACGGCGGCGGCTATCCAGAAACCCTTCGTTTTCGCGGTCTCAATCATGATTCCTCCATTTTTTACAATAAAAAACGAGAAAGGCGAGCTTCCGCGACTGCGGAAGCCGTCTTTCCCGTGGGTACACCCCCTAGGGGGGGTCGCATTTCACCCCGGGGCACTTCCCCCGGGTTACACGGCGAGCCTGTACTAGGCCCGGTCCGATTCAGAGAACTGAAGAGAGTATAGCCTAATCGGAAAAAGAATCACGTGTCCAATGGCCCAGGCCCTGCCCGGGCAGAGGGCCCATGCGATATGGGCCCAAGGGCCTATCCCCCCGCTCAATATCTACGCTGGAAGAGGGCCTTTCCCCGCGGCGTCGCGACGAGAGCGGAGAGGTCCTTGGGCGGGCCGAAGATGCGCTTGATCTCCTCGAACATCTCCGGGGCGTTCTTCGAGAGCCATTGCGGACCCGCTCCGCCCGCGGCCGTGTTTTGGGGGGTTTCGGTCGCCTTGACGATGTCCGCCGTGCCGAAGAA
>CAYWAR010000051.1:0-11122 GCA_964455765.1 uncultured Elusimicrobia bacterium | reverse complement strand
CGCGGAGAACGAGGCCTTCTTCTCCCAGATGATGCGCTACCTGCGCGCGACCGCGCTCTCCGGGCCGCTCATGGAGTTCCTGGGCAGCCTCGTGCTCACCCTCATCCTCTATTTCGGCGGCCGGGAGATACTCTGCCAGCGCATGACGCCGGGGGAGTTCATGGTCTTCTTCGGCTGTCTCTTCGCGGCCTATACCCCCATCAAGAACCTGGCCAACCTCAACGCGGAGGTCCAGCGCGGGACCGCCTCGGCCCAGCGCATCTTCGAGGTGCTCGATGAGAAGCCCAGCGTGGCCGAGGCCGATTCGCCGGCGGCTTTCGAGGGCGTGCGCCGCGGCATCGGCTTCGAAGGGGTGGGTTTCCGCTACCCGGACCGCGAGGCGTGGGCGCTCAAGGGCTTGTCGCTGAGGATCGAGCCGGGGGAAGTGGCGGCGGTCACCGGCCCCAGCGGTTCCGGAAAGACCACCTTGGCCCACCTGCTCCTGCGTCTCTTCGACCCGGCCGAGGGCCGCATCCTGCTGGAAGGACGGGACTTGAAGGACTATTCCATCCAGTCCCTGCGGCGGGGCATCGGGTTGGTGACCCAGGATACCATGCTCCTGCACGATACGGTGCTCGGCAATGTGGCCCTGGGCCGGCCGGAGGCGTCCCAGGAGGAGGTGGTCCAGGCCCTGCGCGCCGCGGACGCGGAGGATTTCGTCTCCCGCCTGCCGCAAGGGCGCGATACGATGCTCGGCGAGAGGGGGCTTCGACTCTCGGGCGGACAGCGCCAGAGGATCGCCATCGCGCGCGCCGTGCTCAAGAACCCCTCTCTCCTCATCCTCGATGAGGCCACCTCGAACCTGGACGCGGCCAGCGAGAGCAGCGTGCAGTCGGCCCTGGAATCCCTGTATCAGGGGAGGACGGTGCTCGTCATCGCCCATCGTCTGGCCACCCTGCGAAACGCCGACCGCATCCTGGTGCTCCGCCAGGGCGGTTTGGTCGAGTCCGGCACCCACTCGGAACTCCTCGCGCGCGGGGGCGTCTACGCCGGGATGCATGCCTTGCAGGCCCTCGCCCCCCCGGTCTAGGAGAGAAGCTCCCTGTTGATTTTGATGGGGCTTGACAACGCAAGCTTCTCCTGTTAACCTCTCCTCGGACCTTCCCATGCGCCGATCTACCCTTCTATCGGCTTTTCTGATTCTATCGGCGGCCGGCTTCTCGTCCTCGGCCGCTTCAGCGTCGTCTTACGAGCCATCCTCCGACGCTCCGCCCAAGGCCAAGTCGGCCCTCGCCGGCCTTGTGGAGGCCAACGGCCTGTTGAGGCAGAAAGTCGCCCAATCCGCCGCGATACTTCGAAATCTGGACCTGAAAGCGCAGAAAGCCAAAAGGACTGTCCCCGCAGCGGGCGAGATGCTCGACGGCTTCAGGTCGCTGATCGTGGCCCAGCCTCCCAAGAACAACGCGTACACCGGAGGGCTTTATTATCGGCTGGCCGGAGCGCATCGGAATCTGGATATAAGCAACAAAGCCATCGCGATTCAGCCGCCTTGCGGGGTTTCAGGCCAAAGCGGTGAGGCGGCTTTGGCGGGCCAGACACGCTTGGCCCAGACCCTTGGGCAGGCGCATAAAGCCCGTGCCGACGCGACTCAATACGCGAAAACGGCGGATGCAAGCCTGGGCTCTGCTGTCGCGGAGTTATGGAAGCGCAATGAGAAGGGGCAGGCCGTGGATTTGGAGCGCTTCCGCAAGGAGATGGCGAAGGACATGAATTCCGCGACGCAGACGCTTGAGTCGGGTTTGAAGGCTCAGGCCGCGGCGCATGCCGGGTATTTCAAGGCGATGGCGGCGGATTGCCTGGGAATTGCGAAGGCGGAGGCGGCCCCGAAACCGCCGGTGGATAAGAACCCCTGCCCTAAGAAGAACGTGGTGTGCAAGAAGATTGATGTCCCAAACAAGGGACTGAGTCCGGCGGAGAAGCAGAGGGTCAATAGCTCCTTGAGCGATTGGGCGAAGACGGATTCCGGCTATGATGTCCTAAAGTCCCTCCCGCTCCCTCCGCCCAAGCCGGGTGAAACGCGGCTCGACCGATTGCGCAGGGCCGGCATCGAGGTGCGCATAGGCGATATGCCGGATCGTTTTGGAAGAGCCCGTTCCGAGGAGGGCTATTCCGTGGTGCTGTTAAGGCAAGACGTGCTGGATGGATTAAAAAAAGGAGCTCCCAAAGGCAAGCGGGAGGCGGCTATATCCATCGTGGCCCATGAATTTACCCATGTCCTGGATGAGCGGACTTTCACAAAAGACGGAAAATCCATTTACGGGAATTCGGGAATATTGGAGGAGGTCAACGCCACTTTAACGCAGATACATACTTATGAGGAGCTAAAACTGCAAAGGAAGCCGAAAGACCGAAAGAATTTATGCGCGGACCAGAGCGAGCTCTGCCAGAGAACCAGATTCCTGGCGGGGGTATGGGAAGGCAAGTTTGAAGGAAAGTTTACGAATCCGGACATACTTGATGATATTAAAGATGTCGGCGATGAAAAAAATGCTGGTTTCCAGTATAGGCATGCGGTTCTGAGCCAAGTCTTGAGAGACTATGAGTCATTGAAGAATGCCGATGAAAAGAAAGAGTACACAGATGAGGAGGCGGCTGCCCAGGTAGCTTTCTGGAGACGCGTGGAAGCTAAAGACGACGAATGTCAGGGCGAGGTGGCGGGGCTAAAAAAATGAAGCCTCCACGAGCCGGCTTTGCATGGGGCTTTACCTTCCTGGTTGGATGTTGCTCATGTTTTGCGATATCCTGGGTGGAGCCGGCCGAGAAGAAGCCTACGCATGATTTGAGCGAAGGAGGATCAGAATACCGCAAGGGGGTTCCCCGGATAGGCCCGGGCAAGACGACCTCTACGAATAGTTGGTCCGATACTCTGAAATCGCTGGTCCGCTCATCCACTTCGGCGATGGACGCCCTTCCGCCTGTAGGGGATTGGGCCGTGTATGAGGATGCTCTGATCCGGTTTAAGCGCCCCCGGGGCTGGGAAACTAAATTTTCCCAAGATGAAGAGGATAAAAAACGCACTTGGTGGGTGGAGGTTCCCGACTTGGTCATAAATAAAAAAATGCGTATCGCTGAACAATTGAGCGGTGAAGAGAAACGTTCGCTGGAACGGATATTATCAGACAGCAAGAAAAACGATCATAGGTCGACTGTCGTGGAAGGTCCGAAACGCCTGAAGCTTAACGGAGCTGGATGCTTGACCTATAAATGGAGCCACCCATCTGGAGGGCAGCACCCGCCTAAGGAGGGCGAACCTGATTACATGAACGCTAATGCCAGCGCCGATTGCTACACTGAGCGAGGAACCTATGTAGACATTTCCCTGCGAATTTCGAGCAGATATTTGCCTGGCAAACCTGACGAGACCTACAAGAAAAACAGCGCTTTCTTCGATGCTCTCCTGCAAAGCCTGGAATTCAAGCCGATTGCGGACAGGTCCGCGCCCAAGGGAAATTGAAACTCTCCTTTCTTAGCTTTCACCCACCGGGCTTTTGGAGGCTGTTTTGATCCGCTTCTTTATTCGTGTGGTGGACGCTCTCAAGCGGCGCAAATTCGAGAGGATGTTCGCCCGGGGGGCGGACCCCTTCCGCTACGGAGCCCTCGAGTTCGAATCCCGGCGCTTCAAGCTCATGGCCCGGGCCCTGGAGGGCCGCGGGTACGCGAGGGCGTTGGAGGTCGGCTGCGCCGAAGGCTCCTTCACAAAACACTTGGCCCCGCTCTGCGAGAGTCTGCTCGCCATGGACATCTCCGAGACCGCCGTCGACCGCGCCCAAAGCGCCCTGGGGGCCGGCTCCCGGGTCTCTTTTGTCAGGGCCAATCTGCGGGATTGGGAGCCGGCCGCCGGGGAGCGCTACGACCTCGTCGTCATCAGCGAGGTGCTCTACTACCTGGGCGAGAGGAACGACCTCCTCAAAGCCTTCGCCGGCTCGCCGGATGATCATGTCCGTCCCGTGCTGGGGAAGGTGGCGCGTTCCCTGGCCCCCGGAGGCCGCGTGCTCCTGGCGCACAGCTATGCCGGGGAATTGCGCGAGCGCCGGGTGGCCTATCGGAAGATCCTGGAGTCCCTCGGGCTCAAGCTCCTCATGGAGGAGGAAGTGGAGCCCACCGGCGAGCCCGGCACCGACCGCTGTCTCGTAAGCCTCTTAGAAGCCTGAAGGCTCGATCTTCCCTTCCATGAATGCCCTTAATACGGCTTCACCGTCCGTTCCCTTCAAGAAGAGATAGGACCTTACCGCGAAGCCCCCCGGGTCCGCGTCATGGGAGAAATCGTTGACCGCCTCCATGCCCGAGAAAGCCGAGCCTCCGGAGGCTCGGAATCTTCGGACGATCTCCCGGCGCAGGGGCTCGGCCATGGTCTCCAACTGGAGCGAATAGGAGATGAACTCTCCCTGCGCGCGGGGCGGAAGCTTCGGCGCGCGGGCGTAGGCCTGCACGGAGATGTGGTGCGCGGCTTCATGGGCGATATAGGAGATATACAACTCCCGGCTGGGGCCCACTCCCTGCGGGGTTCGATCCGCCGGGGTGCGCAGGAAGCGCCGGAGCGTCTTCATGTGCACTTCGCGGGTGTCCGTGTCGTAGAAGCCGTGCATGTTGTCCAGCAGGTCCCCGACCTGCTTTCGGTAGCGCTCGGGGAAGCGCTCGGCGACGAGTATCCTCAGTCTGTCCTTGGCGCGGTACCCCCGTTCGGCCATAAAGCGCCGCGCCCGCTGGAAGCCCTCGCAGGCGAGGGCCGCGCTCTCCACGTCCTCTAAAAAAACGCTCACTTCGCCGCTCCCGCAGTCGTATTCCCGGGGTTTCCCCGGCAGGCCGCGCTCGGCGCGGGCCGCCTGGGCGGCTCCCAGGACTCCGGCGACCTGGGCTTCCCATCCGCCGTCCATGCCCCCCGAGCAGGGGAGGGGGACAAAGGCCGACGCGGCGAGCGCCGCGATCAGCGTCGCTCGCAGGTCCATCCTCGTCCACGGCGATCGATCAGCCATTCGATATCAGGATAGCCGGCGAACCCCTCCTTTTCAGGTGCCTCTCGGTCCTCGAGGCCTCGGGCCGTTGGGCCCAGCGGGAGTGGGCCCTATTCCGCCGGAGAAGGGCCCTTATGCTCCAACCAGAACGGCACTCCTTGCGCTATCTTATGCGCATACGGCCGTCCGTTTAACCGTCGAGCGATTACTATCCTCAAGGATAGCAGGACCTTAGTCAGGAGCATGTCCATGGAAATGAATGCATCCCCGTTCTTGAGAGTATCCCTTATCCTTTCCATCGGTCTGGTATTGCCCGGGGCCCCGGTCTTCGAGGCCGCGGCGCAGACGGTCCCCATCGCGGTCAATCCAGGCGGCGGGCTTGGAGCGTCATCGGCGGGGGTCTCTCTCCGGGTCCAGGGGGGCCTCACTCAATTCCAAGCGCCCTCCTTGAGCCTCGGGCTGTCCTTGCCCTCGAGCAGGCTGATGCCGACTTTTTCCGCCGGATCGGGACTCGCGGGCGGCTTGCCGGCCTCGGCTGCGCAGGCCGCCGCGGCGGAGGCGGGAGCGGCGCAAGCGCATGCGCCGGTCGCCGCGCAGGCGGCTTCGCGGCCCTCCTTCGGTCCGGATGCGGCGCGTCCGGAGCTCGGCGGGCCCGACGCTCGGCCCGCCGCTTTTGATGAAGCGGCCGAGCCCTCCCGCAAGGAGGGCGCTCAAGCCCTAGGCACGCTCGGGACCGTTGCCGGAGCGGAGGCCCGGACGGAGAAAGGCCTCGCCGCAGCGAGCCTGCGGCTGGAGAAACTCTACGATGGGAAAGGGAGGGCCCTCTTCGAGGACTCTTCCCCGCAAGGGCCTAGGAGGGGCGAGAAGCCTGCCTCCGGCCTGGCGAGGGCCTCCGCCGAGGAAAACACTCCGCCCTCCGCCGGCGCTGTCCCCTCGCCGTACGCGGGCTCGACGCCGCGAGCCGCGGGCCCGCGTTGGAGCCGCATCGCCGTGGGCGCGGCGCTCGCGGCGGCTCTTCTGCTGGTTCCGGGCATCGTCCTGGCCGCAGGCCTCCCTGCCGCGTACGGGGCTTCCACCGCCCTGGTGACGATGGCCCATCCGGCCGCCACGGCTTTCGCCGCGGCCGCGGGCGCGCTCTACGGGGTGGTCTCGGCCCTGCGCCGCGAGGGGCCTCCTCCGAGCGCGGGAGAGCTCATGGCCGCCGCCCTGCGCATGGGGATCGTCAGCGGGGCGGGGGTCTTCGTCCTCTTCGACCTGGCGCAGGTCTTGTTCTTGGGCGCCGCGGCATCGGCTCTCACGCCGCTCTCCTCGGCGTTGGCCACCGCGGCCTTGGGCCAGAGCGCTTTCCAGGGCAAGTTCACGGACCCCGCCGCGAGCCCGGCCGCCCGGATCATGGGAGCGTTTCCGGCCGTGGCCGCGGCGCTGGGCCTGAGCGTCGGGGTCCTGATGACGGCTCAGAGCCTCCTCCTCTCCCTCTCCCTGGGAGCGATGTCCCTGACCGGGGCGGCCGCGGCCCTCTACAGCGCTCTCTACCGGCCGGGATTGTCCCCGGCCGAGGGTCCCGCGGCCATGGCGCGGGGATATGTCCTGCAGAGCCTGATGACCGGCCTGGCGCTGGCCGTGAGCGGCCCCTATCTGGCCGTTCCGTTCATGGCCTTGGCCGCGTGGGGTTTATGGGATGTCTTGGGTGCGCTCGCGCGCGAGGTCCTTTCGCGGTTCACTTCCAAGGCGTGAATGTCCTCCTCCCCGGCGCCCCCGAGAGATAGGCCGTAGGGCCCATATTCATTTTCCCCAGGGCGTTGATACAATCTGGGCGTCCGACCTAGGAGGTGGATATGAGATCGACCGTTCTGCCCGTCCTCGCCGCGATGCTTTATGCCCAAGCCGCTCAAGCGGCCCCGGCGCCCGCTTTGGAAACCGCCGCCGACGACATCCCCGCCCTCACGGCCGGATTGAAATTGGAAGCCGCGGAGCAAAAGGTTCCTTTCAAGGCCGCGGCCGTCACGGGCATCTGGGTCGACCTGGATTGCGAGAAGTTCGTCTTCGAGGAGAACTCCCCTGCCCGCTCCGATACCCGCCAGCTCGTGAGCCGGACCTGGCTGGAAGAGTGCCGCCAGATCCCCACCCCTCCGGCCGGCGGCATCTGCGTGCCGGAGCCGCGCAGGCTCATCAGTTGGGACGAGAAGACCGTGTCCATCGAGCTCAAGGGCCGGTCCGCGCCCTCCCCTAAGGAGGTTTTCGAGGTCTGCCTCTGGGGCAGACAGCTCAGCTTGAAGGTGAAGTCCTCCCCGCATAAGTACTCGGTCGTCGAGACCGACGGCGCATATACTCTGATCAAAAAGTAATCGGTTCAGGGTTCCGGCTCGGGAAGCGGCCGGCGCATCAGGCACTCGAGGCCCAAGGCATGCGCCGCCTGGGGCCAGCCGTTGTCTGCGGCTTTCTTATGCCAGTCCCGGGCGGCCGCCGCGTCCTTGGGAACGCCGTGCCCCCGGGCGTAGCACTCCGCGAGGGCATGCTGGGATGGGGGATGGTCCGCCTCGGCTCCCTTCCGGAACCATTCCACCGCCCGGCGTCGGTCCTTTGCCATCCCCTGGCCCTCATAGCGCATGATCCCCAGGGTGTATCGGGCGTCGGTTATCCCCCGGTCGGCGGCGAGTCGGTACCAGCGCAGGGCCTCGGCGTAGTCCGGCGGGCGGGCATCGGGATGATGGGCGAGCAGATAGCCGAGATAGAATTTCGCGTAGTCGTAGCCCCCATCGGCCGAACGGCGCACCCATTCCTTCGCTTTCACAAGGTCCTTGTCCACGCCTCTTCCCTCGGCGTACAGGCGTCCCAAGCCGTATTGAGACCAGCAGTGGCCCTGTTGAGCGGCCATCCGGTACCAATAAGCCGCTTCGCCCGGGTCTTTGGCGCCTCCCTGCCCGTCCTCCAGCATCCAAGCCAGATAGAATCGGGCTTTCAGGTGCCCTTGCCGGGCCGCCTTGAGGTACCAGAGCCGCGCCTGAGGATGATCGGCCTCGAGCACTCCCTCGCCGTGGGAGAGGAGAAGGGCGAGCCGGAACTGGGCCTCGGCATCCCCTGCTTCCGCCAAGGGCCGGAGGAGGACGATCGCCCGGGAGGGATCTTTTGCGCGGATGGCGGCCTTGGCGTCCTCCAGGGGAGAGCCGGCGGCGGAAGGTCCGCCGGCCAGCCATGCGCTTACGAAAAAGAAAGAGAGGACGGGCCTCATGGAGAGGCCGTTCTGAGCGTCACGAAGCGGCCTTTCTCGACGCGCATCATGCGCACCGAGCGCAGGCGGGTGTCCCCCTTGTCGTCGAAAGCCGTCAGCCCGACCGCGCCCCAATGCCGGGTCGCGCGCAGGGCCGCCAGGACCCGGGACCGCTCCGGCCCCGCGCGCTCGAGAGCCGTGAGGAGCAGGCCGGCCGCGTCGTAGGCGAAGGGGTCGTAGGCCTTGATCTCCGAGCCCGGGTAGCGCCGTTTGAAGGCGGCGACGAAATCCGCCGCAGGTCCGGTGGAATCCAGCGTGGCCCCCAGCGCGGTCAGCAGGGCGCCTTCCGCCCGGCCGCCCGCGATCTGCAGGAAGCCCTCGGTCCTGGACCCGTCTCCCGAGAAGAACGCCGCTTCCAAGCCCGCCTTCCGGGTCTGGAGCAGGAGCAGGCCGCATTCGGGATAGAGTCCGGCGCAATAGAGCGCCTGGGGTTTCGCGCTCTTGGCTCGCTGGAGCACCGGGCTGAAATCCCTCTGGCCCAGGGCCATCTCCTCGACTCGGACGACCTTTCCGCCGAGGGCTTCCAAGCGGCTCTGGAACACCTGGGCGATCCCCTTGCCGTAGGGGGTCCCGTCTTGGACCAGGATGAAGCGCCTGAACCCCGCTTCGACGGCGTACTCGGCCGCGAAGGAGCCTTGGACTTCGTCGGTGGGGGTCATCCGGAAGATATTGCGCCGCGGCCAGCCGGGTTCGAGCTGGCGGAGGGTCAGCTGGGGGTTGGTGGCGGAGGGGGAGATCATCGCCAGGGAGGCCTGAGAGTAGACTCGGGACGCGGCGATGGCGCAGCCGGAATTGTAATGGCCGATGACCGCCACGAAGCGCGGATCGGCGGCGATGAGGTTGGCGGCGTGGACCGCTTGGTTCGGGTCGGCCCGGTCGTCGAAGGGGACCACTTCGACGGAGACGGGGGATTTCCCGGCATCCCGGCTCCGTTCCACCGCGAGCTGGACGGCCCGGAGTATGCCCTGCCCCTCCGGCGCGATGTCCCCGGTCAAGGGGACGGCCACCGCGATGCGCACGGACCGGCGCTCGGAACAGGAGAGGAACAAGGGTGATAACAGCAGGAGGAGGGGGAGAAAAAGACGCATCACATGGGAGTCTATCAAATAGGGAAGTTTTGTTGCATATATGCAGCGTACAAAGTGCGTTGCGCGTCTTTGAGGTGGCGCCCGAAGGGCGCATCCATTCTCAACGCACGGCGACTTTCGTCGCTGTGGATGCCTCCTTGCATGATGAGCGTAAGTATCCGATAATTTAACATGACCATCGAGCCGGTGTTGGCCCTGCTGAGCGCGCTCGCCCTCCTGTTCGCCGTCGCGGCGCTTTTCCAGAAGAACCTCTACGGGAGCGCGGTCTGCCTCCTGGTCGTCCTCCTTCAGGTCGCGGCTGTTTTCTTCGTCCAAGGCGCGCGACTGCTGGGCCTGCTCCAGGTGCTGGTCTACGCCGGGGCCGTCATGGTGCTCCTGGTCGTCGCGGTGATGTCCACCTCGTCGCTCCCGGCGAAGGCCTGGGGGGAAGGACCCCCCAAGGCGCTGGCCTGGCTCGTGGTCGCGGCCCTCATCGCCGACTTCGCGGCGTTGGGGCGGACCTTGGGCGCGGACGCTTCCGTCCGGTCCTTCTTTCCCGGTCTGGAGAAAGAGATGGCGGCGACGCTCTTCGGTCCCTACGCCTTGATGCTGGAGGCCGTGGGCCTGCTCGTGCTCCTCGCCGCGCTCGCGGTCGTCGAGGAGGAGCAATGAGCCCCATCCTCTACGCGCTCTCCTGCGGGCTTTTCGTCCTGGGCGCGGCCTTCCTGGTCCTTCGCCGCCAGCTCGTGGCCATGGTCATCGGCCTCGAGCTCATGATCAACGCGGCCAACGTCGTCATCGTCTCGACCGCTCTCGCCCAGGGCGACCCCGAAGGCCTCGCCGTAGCCCTCTTGGTCATCGCCGCCGCGGCCGCCGAGGTGGTCGTCGGCCTCTCCTTGATCCTGGCCTTATCCCGGGAAGGCGTGGAGCCCGAGACCTCCGAACTGGAGACCTTGCAGGGATGACCGACCCAGCCGCTCTTCCTTGCGCGGTTCATCTCCTTTTCCTCGCGCCCGTCCTGGCGCTGTCGGGAGGGTTCTTCTTTTTCCATCGCCGCCGGCCTTCTCTCACGCATTGGCCGGTCCTGGCCTCCTGCGCCGTGATCTGCGCCTCCAGTCTCCGCCTGGCCTGGCTCGTCCTCCAGGGGGGGAGTTGGGACCAGACCGTCTAC
This sequence comes from uncultured Elusimicrobia bacterium, assembly GCA_964455765.1. Classification (GTDB taxonomy): domain Bacteria; phylum Elusimicrobiota; class Elusimicrobia; order UBA1565; family UBA1565; genus CAYHRV01. The sequence goes on along the minus strand of CAYWAR010000051.1, from coordinate 625 downwards.
CGCTGGGCCCTGGCCGGCTCGTTCTCCATCGACTTCGGCATCCGCATCGACGCGTTGAGCTCCTCGGTCTTGGCCATGGTGGCGTTGGTGGGCTCGCTCATCCATGTCTACGCGGTGGGCTACATGCGCGAGGACCCGTCCTTCTCCCGTTTCTTCCTCTATTTCCATTTCTTCTTCCTCTCCATGGTGGGCCTGCTCGTCTCCAACAACTACCTTCAGATGTATTTCTTCTGGGAGGGGGTGGGCCTGGCGTCCTTCCTCTTGATCGGCTTCTGGTATGAGAAGCAGTCCGCGCGCTCCGCGGCGTGGAAGGCGTTCCTGACCAACCGCGTCGGGGACGTCGGCTTCCTCCTCGCCGTGCTCCTGCTCCTGCGCTGGACGGGGACGGTGCGCTTCGAGGAGGTCTTCGCCGGAGCCGCTTCCATGTCCTTGGAGCGGGTCACCGTCATCGGCCTTCTCCTGTTCTGGGGCGCCAGCGCCAAGTCGGCCCAATTCCCCCTGCATGTCTGGCTTCCGGACGCCATGGAAGGGCCGACGCCGGTCTCCGCCCTCATCCACGCGGCCACCATGGTCACCGCCGGGGTCTTCCTGATGGCGCGTTCGACCCCTCTCCTCTCACACTCCC
>CAYWAR010000050.1:3721-11251 GCA_964455765.1 uncultured Elusimicrobia bacterium | reverse complement strand
GGCCCTGTGAGTTCTTGATGTTGTCGCGAAGACAGCGCACGGCCATCTCCAAGAGCTTGGGCGCCTCGGTCTTGCCACCCTAATGACCCCCTGGGACTCCCGATGCTGATGTGGCGTTGGAGAGAACGATGGACAAGCTCCATGAGGGAACTGGTGTCTCTGGGCGCGCTGGCGCGGGCAGAGCTGCGGCCTCCTGACCGGTGAAAAGTTGGTGCAATTTTAGTGCAACTCGGGGGTCAATCTGCACCAAAATCCAGCAAACTCAAAAGACCGGTTTTGGCATTTTCTCGTCGAGGAACAAACTCTGGCAAACTCCGGCAAACAATTCCGGGGGGCTTACAAGGCGGTTGCTCTACCGCTGAGCTACGTCGGCGTCGCCATCATTCTACACAGATAATCCGCGGGGAGCCAGAACCGGCGGGCCGGCGCGTCACTTCTTGGCGGGCGGTCCGCCCTGGCCGGCTTCGATGGACTGCACGGCCCGCCAGAGGATGGCCTGCAGCTCCTGGACCTGGGCCTTGTCGAGGAAGGTCGCCTTGGGGTCGCGCCCCATCCGTATGAATCCCTCGCCGGTCTTGCCGCGCCCCGCGTAGATCCCGATGACGAAGCCGTCGCGGGTGGAGAACGCCGTCTCGGTCACCTGCTTGGGGGGATTCTGCTCCCATTGCTCCAGCAGGACGAGCAGGCGCTTGGTGGCGTTGTAGACCTCGAGGACTTCGCCGGAATCGAGCGTGTTCGTGAAATCCATGTCGTACTCCGCGCGCCCTTCCTTCTCGATGATGAGGCCCACGGTGCTGGAACCCTTGCCGAGGTCCTTGACCCTCAGGACCTTGACCGAGATCCGGCCCATCACCCCGATGTCCTCGACCTCCTTCATGAGCACCGCGTTGGTCGTTTTCAGCGCGCGCCCCAAGCGGGTGCTCGGGCCGGCATCCGCGCCCGCCTTGCCCGCGGGACCCTCGCAGAAGCCGGCCCCCGGCCATAAAAGAGCCGCCGCCAACGCCGCCAGACTGAGTCTTCTCCCGAAAGTCATGCTCGATCTCCTCCCCGGCCCGCCCATCGCCGCCGATCCGGGGTATCATAGCTCATGTGGAAGCCGCCCGGTCATTTTTCACTTGACACCGCAAGACAGGTAACCTAAACTGGCGGGGTCGGTTTCGAGGGAAAGGAGGGGGTGGTGCTCCTGTGGTCCTTTTGCCTTGCGGTCTCCGTATTTGCGAACGCCGGCGAGTTTGAGCGCCTGCGTCCCGCGGATTTCATCTCGCCCGCCTCCTCGGGGGCCGAAACCGTCGCCCCCCCGCCGGTGGTCCCGATCCCGGCCCCGGGCGTGCCGCAGCCCGATCCGCAGACCCCCATCGACCTCAGCGGCCGCTTCACCGTAGCCCCCGACCTCGCCCTGACCCCCGGAAGACTCTGCACGATGGAAGACAAGGACTTCTTCGAATACCGCTACCCCGAGAAGATCCCCTACTGCAAGCGCAACCTCTCCACCGCGGAGAAGAAAGTGGTCTCGAAATGGTACGGCGTCCGATGGGAAGACCACGGCCTCTACCAGTACGACCACCTCTTCTCCCTATGCCTGGGGGGCAGCAATCATCTGAGGAACATCTGGCCCATGCTCTGGGACGAGGCCCGCAAGAAGGCGATGCTCGAAGCCGACCTCTGCCGCCGCCTCGAGAAGGGCCAGCTCACCCAGAAAGCCGCCGTGGCCGAGGAACTCTCCTGGTTCAAGGAGAACCGGCCCGACCTGCTCCGGCGATTCTACTCCGCGATCCCCGCCCACGCACCCTGACCGCGCCGGCTACGGCGTTCCGAGTTGAAAGAAGACTTCTCCCGGGCAGGTCTTGCCCTCGGTCCGATGCTTCGCCCGCATCCGCGCCACGGATTCCATCATCATGCGGGCGGGCTCCGGGCGATCGGTTTTCTTAAGAAAGTCGGCGTAGGTTTCCAGATCCGCGGCGAATTTCGGGTGATCCTCGCCGTACGCCTTCTTTCCCAAATCCATGCCTTCCCTGTAGCGCTTCTCGGCGTCCCCGGTCCGGCCCTGGCCCTCATGGACCGAAGCGAGGCTCATCAGCACCGAGACCTTGAGAGCGTCTTGAGGCTTTTCATCCAGGAGCCTCAGGGCCGACAATAGCTCGCGCTCTGAATCCTTCAAACGCCCCATGTCCTCATAGAGATGCCCCAGGCTGGCGAGCGCGGCGGGAAGGCGGTGCCGTCCCTCCGTCCCTCCCCGGCGGAACAGCTTGAGGGCGCGTTGAAGCTCAGCCCTGGCTTGCGCGTGCCGCTTCTGGTCCTTATGAACGCCCGCCAGGTTATGCAGGGTCAAGGCCACCCGCATATCGCTTCCGGGGACATTCTCCTTGATCTTCAGCGCCCGAAGATGGAGCTCCTCGGCTTGCGACAAATCGCCTTTTGCGTGCAGGATGCCGGCGAGGTTTTCGAGAGTCCTGGCCGTGCGCAGGTCCCCGGGGCCGAACGCTTCCGCCTCGGCCAAGGCCTTGCGCGTTTCCTCCTCCATCGCCGCGCAACGGCCTTCCTTCCCGGCGGCCCGCGCCGCCTTCAGGTGCTCATCCCAGCTCCGCTCATCGGCCCAAACGGCGAAGGGCAAGGCGAACAAGACCGCGGCGCGCAGGAAGGCTGTCATAACTTGTCGTAGCGCTCGCGGGCGACCTGCTTGATGGTGTCCGCGATGGCGGGGTAGCGCTCCATGAGCGACTGGAGGTCCGTGCGGCTGAAGACGAAGCAGCAGGTCTTCTCCACGCACCGTATGGTCGCGCTCCTGGGCCGATCGAGGAGCAGGGCGAGCTCGCCGAAGAAATCTCCCGGCCCCAGGACGCCCATCACGCGTCCCCGGAAGAGCCCTTCGGTGTGGGCCACCACCTGCCCGGAATAGATGACGTAGAAGTCGCCTTCCTCCGCGTCCCCCTCGGTGATGACGACTTCCTCGGCGTCGAACTCGACCACCTTCATGAAATAGATGATCTTGAGGCGCTGCTCGTCGGTGAGGCCCGCGAAGAGTTCCATCGACCTCATGGCGGGCTGGAGGAATTCGACGTGCTCGGCCAGGGCGACCGCCGTGCTGAGCATTCTCATGGAATCATGAGCGCTCCGCCGCTGATATAATGCATCATATCGCAGGCGGGGCCGCTGAACGCCCCTTAGGCCTTGTCATATGAGCAATGATACAACGAGCCGCCCCTCCGCGCCAGCCCCGGACGCTCTCCCGCCCGGAGACATGGACTTCGTCGGAAGCGTCCGCGTCCCGGGAGACGGCGGGAAACTCACCCTCTGGCGGAGCGGCTCGGAGTTCTCGCTCCGGGTCCATGGCGCCGAGCTCATGAACAGCCGCGTCCACGAATCCGAGGACGCCCTCTCGGAGCTCGCGGCCGCAAAACTCGCGGGGATATCCTCCCCCGTCGTCCTCATCGGCGGGTTGGGCATGGGATTCACCCTGGCCGCGGCGCTCAAGCGGCTCGACGCCGGAGCCAAGGTCGTCGTGGCCGAACTGGTCTCCCAGGTCGTCGCCTGGAACCGCGGCCCGCTGGGCCCCTTGGCGGGCCATCCCTTAAACGACCCCCGGGTCGTCGTCCGGGAAATGGATGTCGCGCGGATACTGCAGAGCGAGGAAGACGCCTACCACGCCATCCTGCTCGATGTCGACAACGGGCCCGAGGGCCTGGTCCACGGCTCCAACGACTGGCTTTATACGGAGGACGGGCTCTGGGCCGCCTTCACCGCCTTGCGTCCCGGCGGCGTACTCGCCGTCTGGTCGGCCGGCCCCGACCGCGCGTTCCTCATGCGCCTGCGCAAGACCGGCTTCGAGGCCGAAGAGAACCGCATCCGCGTCCAGGCGCCGGACTGCGGCTCCCGCGACACCATCTGGATCGCGAGGCGGCCCGCGTGAGCTCGGAGGGGGCCAAGACCCCGGCCCGGCGGCCGTTGGGACCGGTCGAGTATTTGCTCACCGAAACCGACGCCTCCCGCCTGCCCGAGTGCTCCGCCGAAGTCGCCTTCATCGGCCGCTCCAACGTGGGCAAGAGCTCCTTGATCAACGCGGTGTGCGGTCGGAAGGTGGCTCTCGTCTCCAGCACTCCGGGCCGCACCCGCGCCATCAACCTCTTCCAGGCCGGCCCGGACCGCCGCTTAGTCGACCTCCCCGGCTACGGCTTCGCCTTGGGCCCCCTGGCGGAGCGCGCGGGCTGGGGCCCGATGATCGAAGGCTACCTGCTGGGCCGGGCCTCCCTGCGCATGATCTTCGCCCTCATCGACGCGAAAGTCGGCCCGACGAAACTCGACCTGCGGATGATGGACTGGGTCCGGGCCGAGGCTTTGCCCTGGCGCCTGGTCGCGGCCAAGGCCGACCAAGTGAAGTCCTCGCGGACCTCCCACCGGCGCGATGAGGCCGCGCACGCCCTGGGGGTGGAGCCCTCCCGGCTGGCCTGGGTCAGCGTCGAGACAGGCCTCGGCGTGCGCGAACTGCGCGCCGAAATCGAAGCCCTTCTTTCCTGATGCGGCCCCGCGTCGACGACTCAGACGAGGAATGGGCCGAAGGCCTCAAGCTCCCCATCCGCCGGAAATACGCCAAACGCCTGGTCAAGAGCGTCTCCCGCGAGCTCACCCCGGCCGAGGGCAACGGCGTCGTGGCCGAGATATTCCCCAACCAGGCCTCGGTGCGCCTCGACGGCGGCGAGGCCCGGCGCCTGTGCGGCTACCGGATGAGATCCCTTTCTTTCGGAGGGAGTTCGCGCGAGCGCTCCCCGGTCTGCGTCGGAGACAGGGTCCGGGTGGAAGCCTCGGTCATCGTGGGCCGCTGTCAACGGCGCAACAAGCTCATGCGCTCCGCGCCCAATTCCCGGGACCCTCTCCTGCATGCGGTGGCGGCCAACCTCGACCTCCTCGTGGTGGTGGCCTCGGCGCGCGAGCCGGAGTTCACGCCAGGGATCGTGGACAGGTTCCTGGTCGCGGCCTCGGCCCAGGGCATCCCGGCCCTGCTCTGCGTGAACAAATGCGATCTTCTTGAGCCCGGGGCCCAAAGATCCTGGTCGCATTACTCCGGCGCGGGCGTGGGGCTCGTGGAGACCGACGCGCTCGAAGGCGAAGGGACCTCCGTGCTGGCGAAGCTCATCCGGGGGAAGACCGCGGCCTTCTGCGGCCACTCCGGCGTGGGCAAGACCTCGCTCCTGCGCCGCCTCCTGGGGGACGGCCGCATGGGCAGGGTCGGCGTTCTCAGCCGCTCCACGGGCATGGGCAAGCATACCACCACCGGCGCGGTGCTCCTCCCCGGCCCGGCGGACTCTTTTTGGATCGACACTCCGGGGATCATGAACTTCACCCTCGTGGGCGTCGACAAGGAGCTCCTGCTCGAAAATTTCCCGGAACTCAAGGCCGCTTCCGCCCGTTGCGGCAAGGACTGCCTCCACGACGCGGAGCGCGACTGCGCCCTGCGCGGCATGGCGCGCCATCAAAGCTACCGGGACATCCTGGGCTCGCTCTAACGGACCACGGCCAGGCTGACCTTCAAGCCGCCGCTCATCGAGAGCAATTCCGTCTTGTAGCTCAAGGCCGCGCTCCGCATGAGGCGCAGGTCGCCGCAGAGCACGGCCGCGTGCCAGCCCGGGCATTTTTCACGCAGGACCTGGCCGAAGCGGGCGTAGAGGTCGCGCAAGTCCCCGCTCTCTTTGAGCCTCACGCCGTAGGGCGGGTTGGTGACGATCCAACCCGGCGCCGGGGGCGGCTCCACGGCGGAGAGCGCCTTGCAGGAGAACTCGATGAGCTCGGACACGCCCGCGCGTTCGGCGTTGGCCTGGGCCGCGCGCACCGCTCCCGCGTCCCTATCCGAGGCCAGTATCCTCGGCTTGGGTCTCCCCGCGTCCCCGGCGGCCTGCGCGAGCAGTCCGGCCCAGAGCCCGGCATCGAAGCCCGGCCAGTCCATGAACGCGAATCGCCGCGAGCGGCCGGGCGCGGCCTTTTGGGCCAGCAAGGCGGCTTCGATGACGATGGTGCCCGAGCCGCAGAAAGGGTCCAACAACGGCGAGGCCGCGTCCCAGCCCGAGGCCTTGAGCATGGCGAAGGCGAGGGACTCCTTAAGAGGCGCCTTGGCCGTCGCGAGCCGCCAGCCGCGCCGATGCAGGGGCTCTCCCGAGGAGTCCATGCTGATCGTGCAGACGTCGTCCTCGAAGCGGGCGAATATCAGTTGCGCGGGCTCCGGGCTTGTCTCCTCGCTCTGTTTTTTCACCGGGGAAGGACGCTTGAGCCTGTCCTCGACCGCGCCGGCCAGGCGCTCGGCCACCGCGCTCTCATGATAGAGCCTCGACCTCAGGCAGGAGACTCTCAGCGCGATCGGCCGCCCCGGCCGGAGGAACCTCTCCCATGGGAGTTTCGCGGCCTTGCGGCGGAACTCGGGGAAGACGCTCGCGCGCAAGGAGCCCAAACGCAGGAGCACGCGCTCGGCGCAACCGAGGCGGAGGTTCGCGAGATAGACATCGCGCAACGACCCCTGGAAGGAGAGTCCCCCGGCCAAGCCCAGGCCTTGGAGCTCCTTGGACGCGAGCGTCTCCAGCCCGGGCGCGCACACGACATCGATCCGCTCCACTGCCGATAGGATACCAAGTTGGTACACTATGGGCACGGATCCCTTCACCCCATTGCTCGAAAAGGCGTTAGCCAGGCGCAAGGACCTTCTGGAAAAGCTCCACTCCGAGGGCACGGACTCCTATCGCCTCTTCCACGGCATCACCGAAGGCCGGCCGGGCTTGAGCGTGGACCGCTACGGCCCCCTCGTTCTCGCGCAGACCTTCCGCGAGCCCCTCTCCCCCGGCGAGACCGCCTCCCTCGAGGACTGCCTGCGCCACTTGCTTCCCTTCCCGCTCCTTTTCACCTACAACCACCGCGGCTCGGGCTTTCGCCGCTCCTTCGAACCCTGGCATCAGCCCGCCCCGGCGGCGCTCGAGGAACTCGAGTGCCGGGAGGCCGGACTGCGCTTTCCCATCCGCGCGCGCCATCGCGGCCTCGACCCCTGGCTCTTCCTCGACCTGCGCGCCGGACGCAGGGCTTTGCGCGAGTCGGCCCAAGGCAAGAGCGTGCTCAACCTCTTCGCCTACACCTGCTCGGCCGGCGTCTGCGCGGCCGCGGCGGGTGCGAGCGAAGTATGGAACGCGGACTTCGCCTCCTCGAGCCTTGAGGTGGGAAAGAAGGCCGCGCGCCTCAACGGGATACCCGAAGAGCGCTTCCGCCTCATCGAAGAGGATTGCATCCCGCTCATGCGCCAACTGGCCGGCCTGAGCGCGGGCGGGCGCGGGAACCGGAAGCGGAAGTTCCGGCGTTTTCCTCCGCGCTCCTTCGATGTGGTGTTCCTGGACCCCCCCGCCTGGGCGAAGGGCCCCTTCGGCGCGGTGGATGCGGCCGGCGACTATCCGAGCCTGTTCAAGCCCGCGCTCCTGGCGGCCAAGCCCGGGGGCCTGGTCCTGGCGACCAACCATGTCCCCTCCGTCCCGCTCGAGGCCTGGACGGCGTCGCTGGAACGCTGCG
>CAYWAR010000050.1:0-3711 GCA_964455765.1 uncultured Elusimicrobia bacterium | reverse complement strand
AAGAGACGCTGCGCGGCGAAGGCCGGCAGGCCCCTGCGCTCCATCCGGAGCATAGAGCCCGACGGCGATTTCCCCTCCTTCGACGGGAACCCTCCCCTCAAGATCGCGCTCTGCCGTCTCTGAGCCAATTTGGGTAGAATGGCTCCGTGATCCCGGTCTGCGCCGCCGTCATACTCCGCTCGGGAAAAGTCCTCCTCGCCCGCCGCGCCCCGGGCTTCAAGCACGCGGGGAAATGGGAATTCCCGGGCGGCCTCATCGAGGAGGGCGAGTCCGCGGCCTTCGCCCTGGCGCGAGAACTGCGCGAGGAACTCGGAATCGAGGCCGAGGTCGGGGCCGAAGTGCTCCGCGTCCATCACGCCTATGATTTCGGCGAGATCGACCTCCAGGCCTTCCTCGTCTCCAAGTTCACCGGCGAACCGAAGCTCGTCGACCATGACCAGTTGGCCTGGGTCGAGGCCCGGCGCCTGCTCGAATACGACCTGACCCCCGCCGATGTCCCGGTGGCGCAAGCCCTCGCCTCCCACCGCAGGCGCTCCCGCTATAAAGGGACGCACCCGCGTCGCTTCGAGGAGAAGTACAAGGAGCTTGACGCCGACCCCCTGGCCGTGGCCAAGGCGAAGGAGCGGGGCTCGACCCCGGCCGGCGCGCATCTGCCCGTCATGGCGGCCGAAGTCCGTGCCGCCCTCGAACCTTTGAACAAGGCGACCGTGCTCGATTGCACGCTCGGCTGGGGCGGGCACGCGGCGGAGCTCGCGCGCCGCGCCGGGCCGGAGGGGACCCTCATCGCGCTCGACCGCGACGGGGAAGAACTCGCGCGCACGAGCGCGCGCCTTGAGCGAGCCGGCGTCAAGCTCATCGCCCGGCGATGCAATTTCGCGGGTGCGGCGCAGGTGCTGGCCGAGCTGGGCATCCATAGCGTCGACGCGCTTCTGGCCGACTTGGGGGTCTCCTCCATGCAGCTCGACAGGCCCGAGCGCGGGATGTCCTTTAAACGCGACGGACCCCTCGACATGCGCATGGACCGCTCGCGCGGAAAAACCGCGGCCGAGTGGCTCGCCCGCGCGACCGAGGCCGAGCTCGCGCGCGTTCTCTCGGAGTTCGGCGACGAACCCGACGCCCAAGCCATCGCCGCGGCGCTGGCGTCTCTCTCGGCCGAGGGGAAGACCCCGAGGACCACCTTCGAGCTCGCCGCGGCCGTGAGCGCCGCCAAGGGGCTGGGACGGGGGCGTCTCGTCAAGAAGAACGCGTTCTCCGCGCATCCGGCCGCGCGCGCCTTCCAGGCCCTGCGCATCGCGGTCAACGGCGAACGCGACGCGCTCGCCCAACTGCTCAGGGACCTTCCCCTGCTCCTGCGTCCCGGCGGCCGCGCCGTCTTACTCACTTTCCACTCCGGCGAGGAGGAGCTCGTGGAGCAGGCTCTTTCACGCCAAGCGGCCGAGGGACTCTGGCGGGCGGGCCCCGGGACCCCGCTCAAACCCTCGCCCGGGGAAGCGCGCGAGAACCCCCGTGCGCGCTCGGCCCGGCTTTGGCGCGTCGTGCGCGCATAGGAGACCATCATGCCCAGACCTTTCCGCTTCGACCCAAGACCGCGCGGGCGCTTCGAGCACAAGCCCCCGCCGACCCGCCGCGCCGGCGGCCGATACGACGCGCCGGGCGACGGCCCGCTCGAATTCCCGGGCCTGGAGCCGGGAAAACCCTTCTCCTTCGACGCCGGCCTCGCCCGGCGGCTCCTGCGCCGCGAGGTCAACCCCAAGGAGGCCTTCACCGTGCGCGGGAGCGCCGGGATATTCTACCGGGCGAGCCTCAAGGAGCTCTCCGAAAACGGCGGGACGGCCGTGCCCTATGAACGCCTCGACCTCTCGCCGGAACCCTGCGTCGAGATCACGCTCGCCTGCGCCGTGCTCGCGCGCCAGCGGATGCTCTTCGTCGCGCAGAAAGCCACGGAGCTCGGGGTCTCCCGCATCGTCCCGCTCCTGAGCGAGCACTCGGTCAAGCCCCAGGACCTGGAGCATGAGAAGGCGCATGCCTGGCCCGGCCAGATCATCCGCGCCGCCAAACAGTGCCGCAGAAGCTCGCTGCCCGAGCTCCTGGCGCCCATGACCCTCGACGCCTTCCTCGCCTCCCCCGCCATGACGCAAGCCGAGCTATGCCTTTGCCTGGACGATGTCGGCGGCCGGGAAGCGGCGCCCTCTCAGGAGCCCAAGAAGATCGCGCTCCTGGTGGGCCCCGAGGGCGGCTTCTCCGAGGCGGAGCGCAAGAAGCTCGAGGGAAAGACGCTCTCCTGGAAGCTGGGCGGCCGCGTCCTGCGCGCCGAGACCGCGGTGCTCGTCGGCCTCTCGGCCGTGCATCTCGCCTGGGGCGATTTCCGCCGCATTCCGACCCCTCCAGGGATGTTGCCCGAAGCGGGCGCATAGGCTAAAATCAAAGGACCATGAACCATTTCATCAAGCGCGCCTTGGTCTTCGCCTGCGCCGGACTCGCCGCGGTCTCCATCTTCGTGTTCTTCCTGATGAAGACCGAGAGCCGCCAGTTCAAGAAGTTCGCGCGCGAGGAGAGGGCCGCGGCCCTCTCCAAGGCGGCCCGGGTCTGCGCCTCGGCCCTGGCCAGCGAAAAGACCCTGGCCCCGCGCGGCTTCCTGGCCGCGGCTCCGGCGCGCGCCACCGCCATGTCCCTGCTCGACCCCAAGGGCATCATGCTCATGCACGCGGACCTCATGGAGGGCGGCGTCACCCAGCCCCATCAGCCCGCGCAGTTCCCCGAACTCCAGAAAGCCGCGCTATCGCCCACGACGATCTGGGAGAGCTTCGAAAAGGACGGCAAGAAGCTCGAGCTCGGCGCCGCGCCCCTCTATTCGGACTCGGGCGAGCGCGTGGCCACGCTCACCGTGCTCTTCGACGCGGGCCAGACCGCAGAGATCGTCTCCAAGCTCAAGCGCAAGACGCTCAAGCGCATGGCCCCGGCCGCCGTCCTGCTCTTCCTCCTGGGCGCGGCCCTGGCCAAGTGCATGTCCTGCTGCCGCCGCCCCTGCGGCACGACGGAGGCCGGGGACGAGCAGAAGGACCAGGAAGGCCTGCTCCAGCGCGTCATCCACGACCTGCGCAACCCGCTCGGGGCCATGATCAACCAGACCGAGACCGTGGCCTCCGGCCTGCGCGGCCCGGTCAACGAGGCCCAGGAGAAGTCCTTGCGCACCGTGATCAAGAACGGCAACTACCTCATGAGCCTGGTCAACGATGTCCTCGACGCCGCCAAGCTCGAAGCCGGCAAGATGGACTTCACCAAGGCCGAGGTGGGGCTCAAGGCCCTGGCCGAGGATGTCATGGAGCTCGCCAAGCCCACGGCCTCGGAAGTGAAAGTCGAGCTGGGCCCGCCGGACGCCGCGGCTGAGGCGCGCGTATGGGGCGACGAGCAGGCCCTGCGCCGCGTGCTCACCAACCTCGTCTTCAACGCGCTCAAGTTCACGCCCGAGGGCGGCAGCGTGCGCATACTCCATTCCAAGACCGCGGAAGGCTATGACCGCGTGGGCGTGCAGGACACGGGCATCGGCATCCCCGAGGACAAGATCAAGACGCTCTTCCAGAAATTCTCCCAGATCGAGGAGACCAAGGACAAGGTCCGCAAGTCCAAGGGTACGGGCCTGGGCCTGGCCATCTGCAAGGAGATCGTCGAAGCCCACGGCGGAAGGATCTGGGCCGAGAGCGTCTACCAGAA
>CAYWAR010000049.1:9265-11357 GCA_964455765.1 uncultured Elusimicrobia bacterium | reverse complement strand
ATTGCTCCCCGGGCGGCCGTTTTCGTCGGCCGGCCCATCCCCGGGGGGGACTACACCCGGCTGGAGGCGCACCGGCGCGCGCTCATGGAGGCGGACGTCCAATCGCGCATGAGCGCCGGACGGGAGAGCCCCGCGAGCCTGGAGGAGCGCCGCGACGCCATGGTCCGCGAGCGCACGATGCGCTTCTTCGGCAAGGCCTTCACCCTGCGGGACATCCAGCGCTTCATCGGCGAATGGCAGATCCACGAGCCGCGGCTCCTGCCCAACCCCTTCGACCGGGACAGCGCCTCGGTGCTCCGCGGAAGGGAGATATTCAACCATCCCCAGGCGGGCTGCGTCTCCTGCCATCTCCCGCCGCATTTCGCCAAGAAAGACTTCTCCAACAACCGCCAACAGGCCTTCGCGCCCATGACGATGTTCACCATGCGCGACGGCTCCTTCACCTTCATCAGCATGAACCGCCTCGACTATATCACGGGCACGCGCAGGGACCTGGAGCCTTGGGACATCGGCCGGGCCGAGGAGACGCAGGGGCATTTCACTCCGTTCCCCCTGCGCGGCATCTGGGATCGCCCTCCCGTTTTCCTGCACAACGGGACCGCGCGCACCCTGCACGAGGCCCTGGCGACCCCCGGGCACCGGGGGTTGCGCTGGTTCAAATACGAGCCCCTGCTGGGGGGCTTCCCGGAGCGGGTCGGCCGCCGCGAGGCCGGCTTCAACGCCACCTATGTCGCCGCCGAGCCCTCGCCCAAGTTCAAGGCGTTCATGAAGTCCGGGTCCAGGCTGGGCGTGGACACGCACGGCGGGACGCTCCATCTTTCCGGAGCGGAGCTCGATGACCTGGTGAATTTCCTCAACACCATCGAATGAAGCCGATGCGACCCGGCGATGCGGTGCGGCGGCTGGCGGTGGCCCTGGCCTTGGGCCCGGCCATGGCCGCCCCCGCGCGGGCGGGGGAGCTCGTCCATCCCCAGGACGGCGCCGTCATGGTCGAGGTCCCGGGCGGCGAGTTCCTCATGGGCACGGCCGAGTCGCACCCGGACGCGCCCAAGCAATGGCCCGGCGGCGACAAGCCGCTCTTCCCCGCGGACGCCCTCCTGCTGCGGGCCAGGCCGGGCTGGGAGCATGCCGACGAGAGGCCCCAGCGCAAGCTCACGCTCAAGGGCTTCGCCCTGGACCGCGAGGAGGTGAGCAACGCGCGCTACCGCGTGTTCCTGGAGTGGATGAAGCGCACGAGAGACCACGGCCGCTGCCATCCCCAGGAGCCCAAGGGCAAGGACCACACCCCCCGCTATTGGAAAGACTTCAATCCCCTGCTCAAGGACCCCGGCTACGCGGCCACCGCTCCGTTCTCCACCGCGACTTTCCGCGCGCCTGAGAAGCCGGTGGTCGGAGTGGATTGGTTCGACGCCTACGCGTACGCGGCCTGGGCGGGGAAACGCCTGCCCACCGAGGCGGAATGGGAATACGCCTGCAGGGGGAACGACGGAAGGCGCTGGCCCTGGGGGAATGACTGGCGCTGGGGCCTGGCCAACGCGGGCGGGGAGAAGAAGGGAAAGGATGTACCCTCGCGCGGGTACGAGAAGGACGGCTACATCTATTCCGCGCCGGTGGGGAGCTTTCCCAAGGGCCGCAGCCCCTTCGGGGCCGACGACATGGCGGGCAACGCCGCGGAATGGGCCGCCGATGAATACAAGGACGGGACGCCCCCGAGCCGCGAGCCCTTGCGTTCCCTTCGGGGAGGGAGCTCGCGCAACTATCCCAGCTCCGTGCGCTGCGCCAAACGCTTCGCGAGGGAGCCGGGCTTCCGCGATTTCGACCTGGGCTTCCGCTGCGCGAGGGATTTGCCATGACATCGCTCCCGCTCCTTGCTCTCCTTTTTGCCGCGTCCGCCGTCCCCGTGCCCGCCGCCCCTTCCGCGGTCGGCCTCCCCCCGACGGATTCTGGAAGCGGCACTTCCTCGCCGAAAGGCTCGGTCGGAGAACAGCCGCGCTCCAGGGACGGCGAGCCCTTGCTCGCCGCGCGGGAGGACATGGTCCTGGTCCCGGAGGGGGATTTCCTGATGGGCTCGGACTCCGGCAACGAGAACGAG
>CAYWAR010000049.1:2928-9255 GCA_964455765.1 uncultured Elusimicrobia bacterium | reverse complement strand
GCTCCCCCGCACAAGGTCCGGCTCGCCGCGTTCCTCATCGATCGGACCGAGGTCAGCAGCGCCGATTTCCTGCGCTTCGCGCGCGCGAGCGCCTCCTTAGAGGCCATCGAGGGACCCTGGTTCCGCCACTTCGCCCAAGGAGCCCGGGAGACGCTCGCGGCCCTTGAAAAGTTCCACGGACCCGCCGGCGCGGACCTTCCCCTCGGCCGCGCCGCCTCGGCGGCCCTGCGCGCCATGGGAACACCGACGCCGGAGGACGCGGACAGGCAGGCGCGCCTGCCCGCGCGGGATGTGACTTGGCGGGACGCGGCGGCGTATTGCCGCTGGGCCGCAAAGAGCCTTCCGACCGAGGCGCAATGGGAGAAGGCCGCGCGAGGGACCGAGGGCCGGGTCTATCCTTGGGGTGATGCTTGGGACCCGGGCAAGGCGCGCGCCGGCCTCGAGCCGGAGGCCGGGCCCTCGCCGGTGGGGAGCTTCCCCGAGGGCGCGAGCCCCTACGGCTGTCTTGACATGGCGGGTAATGCCTGGGAATGGACCGCGGATTGGTACGGCGAGGACTATTACCGCGCCTCGCCCGCGGTCGAGCCCAAGGGGCCGGAGGGCTTGCCCGAGGGCCGCCTCCCCGGGCCCGATCCCAAAATCGACCTTCTGCGCTCGGCCAGGCAGGGCCGGGAGTCCGACACCCGGAAAGTGCTCCGGGGCGGGGGCTGGTCCGGGTCCTTGCCCGGACAGGCCCGCTACAACGCTCGGACCACGCACCGGCTCTGGAGCAATCCCGGGTACTGGCACCCGGACACCGGATTCCGTTGTTCTAAGGAGGCGAAGTGACATCGATGCTCAAGCCGTCATCCATCGTGATACGGTCGGTCTGCGAGCCCGGAGAGAGGTATCTCCATTTCTTCCTGACCGCCCCGGCCTTCCAAGATCCGGCCGAGGCCTACCGCCGCTTGGCGGAGCAAGTGAGGGCCTCGGGCCTGGAGCCGCTCTCGGAGAAAACTTATGGGACGCTCAAGATCCGCTCCAAGGTGCTGGAGGCGCGGCGCTCGGCCTTCCGGGACCTCGGCCTGGACGCGGATTTGCCGCTGACCTACCTGGAGGGGAGGCCCGCGGCGGGCGGAGAGTTCGCCGGGGTCCAGCTTTGGGGGATCGCCCGGCAGCGCGTTTCGGACCCCGGAGTGCGCTCCGTCCCCGTTCCGGGCGGGACCGCGCGGCTTTGGGAGACTCCGGGCTTCCGTCTGCTCCATGTCCCCTCCATCCTCGGGGCCGCGGGCCTGCCGCCGCACGCCCAGGCCCGCTCCATGTTCGCTCGGGCGCTGGAGGCCGCGCGCGCGCACGGTTTCCCATATCGGAACGCGGTTCGGACCTGGATCTACCTGCGCCGCATCTTGGATTGGTACGAGGAGTTCAACCAGGCGCGCAACGCTCTCTACGCGCGGCCCGAGTTCCTGGGGGGGGAGGCTTCGCTCTTCCCCGCCAGCACCGGGATCCAAGGGCGCGCGGGCGAGGAGGAATGCCTCATGGCCGCCCTCTTCTTCTCCTCCGCGGGCGCCGCAGCGGCCCGCCGCGTCCAGAAGACCGCCCGGCAGGAGGCCTCCTGCGCCTATGGCTCGGCGTTCTCAAGGGGCGCCTGCCTGGAGTTCGATGGGCGCAGGCTGGTGCATGTCTCGGGGACGGCGAGCATCGGACCCGACGGGGAAAGCCTGCACCGGGGAGACGCGGCGGCTCAGAGCCGCGAGACCTTGGACGCGGTCTCGGCCGTCCTGGGGACAGAGGGCGCCGGGCTCGGGGACATCGCCATGAGCACGCTCTTCTGCAAGGATCAGCGGGCCTACGAGGCTTGGCACGCCTTGGCCGCCCGCGAAGGCGGCCAGGGGTTTCCGATGATCGCGGTGCTGGCGGATGTGTGCCGTCCGGAGCTCCTCGTGGAACTGGAAGCCCTGGCGGTCGTGTGAGCGTGGAGGACCCTATGGAAACCGGCGCGGATCGGATGCTCGTCGTGCGCTTCAATGGGAACGGGAACGGCGGGAGGGAGAAAGTGTCGGCGAAGCTCCTGGACCGGCTGGGCCTGGGCGAGGAGTCCAGCCGGCGTTGGTATTCCCCCGGCCTGCTCTGCGTGGGACTCGACAAGCCCCTCTCTTCCCTCGCCCTGCGCAAGCTCAAGGCCCTTCCCGGCATCGAGCGCATAGCCTTCGCGCGGGCGGGAGGGCTCCACGCGCGCGCGGAGGGCCGAAGGACCGGGGTTTCTCGCGCGGCGATGTTGGGGAGCGCCCGGGTGGGGGGAGGGGGGCTTGCCGTCATCGCGGGCCCCTGCAGCGTGGAGAGCCGGGAGCAGCTGCTAAAGACCGCCCGCTTGGTGAGCGCGCAGGGAGCCTGCGCCCTGCGCGGGGGGGCCTTCAAGCCCAGGACCTCGCCGTATGACTTCGGCGGCCTGGGCGAGCGGGCCCTGGAGTATCTCGCCGAGGCCCGGGAGAAGACCGGGCTCGCCGTGGTCACGGAAGTGCTCGATGCCCGGGACCTGGACCTGGTCTCCCGCTACGCCGACGGCTTTCAGATCGGGGCGCGCAACATGCACAACTCCGCGCTCCTCTACGCGGCCGGGAGCCACCCCTCCGGGAAAACCATCCTGCTCAAGCGCGGTTTCTGCGCGACCATCGAGGAATTCCTGCAGGCCGCGGAGTACGTGCTCCTGGGCCGCCTCGCCGCGGGCCGGGAGCCGGGCGGCCTCATCCTCTGCGAGCGGGGCATCCGCACCTTCGAGCGGAGCACGCGCTTCACCTTGGACCTGGGGGCTTTGGCCGTGCTCCGGGAGAGGACTTGGCTGCCAATCATCGCGGACCCGAGCCACGCGGCCGGGGCTCGCCGCTGGGTGGCGCCCCTCGCCCGCGCCGCGGTCGCGGCCGGGACGGACGGCCTGCTCATCGAAGTGCATCCCGACCCGGAGAGGGCTCTGAGCGACGGCGAGCAGAGCCTCGGCCCCGCCGAGTTCCGGGCCATGATGCGGGAACTGCGCGAGTTGGAGCCGCTCTCTTTCCGCCGGGCGGCGCGCGTGAACGCCGGATAGGAGGAGCGGCAGTCCCGGCCTCGGTGCGGCGCTACTGCGCGGTTATCTTTTGAAGGGCCTCGGAGGCCTTGAGGCGGACGAACCAATCGTCATCTTCCACCAGCTTGCCGAGCAGGGGAACGGTCTGCTTGGCCCTGCGACTAAAGTTTCCCAGCCCTAAGGCGGCGTTGGCCCGTACTTCCGAGTCCGCGTCGCCGAGGGCGTCTACGAAGCCGGACATCGCCTCTTCGGAGTCAGGAGCTACCCGGAACAACGCCCACATCGCCCGTATCCGGACATGCCATTCGTCATCCTTCAGATTTTTAACGAGTTGGGGGATCGCTCCGCCGGCCTTGGGCCCTATGCCGCCCAGAGCGGTCGCCGCGCTCGCGCGGACATGCAGATGCGCGTCGTTGAGCGCGCGGACAAGGGTTCCGATCGCGGGTTCCGCCTCAGGCCCCATGCTGCCCAAGGCCCAGGCGGCGGCGGCTCGGACGGTCCATTCGCCGTCGCCGAGGGCGGCGATCAGGGGCTCGATCGCCTGCGTGGGTTTCGGTTCCATCCCGCCTAGAGCCATGGCCGCGTCTTCGCGATGGCGCGCATCCGCGGTTTTCAAGTCCTTCAGGAGGGCGGGGATGTCTCGCGGCGATCTCGGGCGTATCCTCGCCAGAGCCATGATCACGCTGGTGCGCACATGCGGGTCCCCGCCGTCCAAGGCTTTGATCAGGGCCGGCGTCGCCGCTTTCGCTTGCGGCCCGATGGCCGCCAAAGCCACGGAGGCTCCGCAGCGGACATGATGGTGGGGATCCTTCAGCAATTCCATGAGAGCGGGGACCGCCGGTTTAGCCGCCGCACCGAACGGAAGGAAAGCGAAAGTGACATTCCTTCGCACCTGCCAGTCCTCGTCTTTCAGGGCTTGGTTTTTGAGGGCTTCGATGTGCCTGGGAATCTCAGGGCCGGCCGATGTCCCCAGGCTTCCCAGCGCCGCCGCGGCGCCGGTGCGGACCGAGGGATCTTTGTCTCCCTTGAGTGCCTCCAGCAGGTCCGGCAAGGCCGCCGCCGCCGTATTCGTGTTCATCAGGGTCAGGGTCGCGTTCGCGCGGGCCAGAGGGGAGGGGTCTTCTTTCAGCGTTGCGATCAGACGAAGCGTAGCGGGCGCCTGGGCGCCCGCCCCGGCGGCTCGGGACGAGGCCTCCAGCACGCCTGCCGCGGCGAACAGGGGAACGATCGCAAATACGATGAAGGATGGACGGGGATTCCTCGGCGGCATGTAAGCTAGTTTAGACCGTAATCCGCCGGCTGTCAAGGGGGCCTGAGCGACCCTAATCCTCCAGCAAGGAGGCGTTCTTGATCCGACAGGGCCTGCCGCCGATGGGGCCCATCGCCCCGGCTCCCACCCCAACGACGCACGGCCCGTGGGCGGAGGGGTCCACCGGACCCCTCCTCCAGGGGATGCTCGCACCGCTTGGGAAGGCTCGCATTCCTCAGCGATCAGACCCATCGGCGTCACCCGTCGGACGTTGCATCCCTCCTTGCTGGAGGAACGGGTGTTTATGCAATAGAATACCTCGCGTCCAAACCAGGAAATCCCCCTGCAAGAGGAACCGGTGGAAAGTCTGCAAACTTTTCACCCGCGAGGTGAAAGAATGATAGCACGGAATCTGCACCGCCTTAAAGTCGAAAAGTCATCCCTTCGCGCGTTGAGAACGGGTGAGGGGTGTCTCGCAACCTCCTCCGGAATCGCGCTCTTGACCGGAGCGGAAACGCCATGTACCATTACCGATGACGCTTGGGAAGCGTCCGAGGGACGCCATGGGAAATATTTTTCAGAGCTGGATTCTTTTCGGCATGTCCGCTTTGATGCTGCAAGCCTGGGCCGCGCGGGCTGAGGACCGGCCCGATCCTGCTCGCCCGGCTGACGCGGTCGGCGTGTCCTCGGGGAGCGCCTCGAGGCCGGCGCGGGCGGCCGGGGGCAAGGCCGGCATCGAGTGGGTAAGGATTCCCGGCGGGTCGTTCATGATGGGCTCCGCCAATCCAGCGGAAGGCCGCGGCGACGAGGGGCCGGCGCACCGGGTTTCCGTCCGATCTTTCCAACTGGCCAAGACGGAGGTGACTTTCAAGCAGTACAAGGCTTGCGTCGATGCGGGAGCTTGCGCGGCGGCGCATGTGTCGGATGGGACCTGTTACCTCTGGGTCGGGTCGAGCTGGGTCCAGGGGAGCTTGCCGGATCCGTTCCTGGGCGACGATCAGCCCGTGCTGTGCGTGGATTGGGCGCAGGCCGAGGCCTTCGCCCGGTGGGCCGGGGGGAGGCTGCCGAGCGAGGCGGAGTGGGAATACGCGGCGCGCGGCGCGGGGAAGGAGCACAAGTATCCCTGGGGCGATGAAGACGCGACGTGCGGGAGAGCGGTGATCGATGAGGGAGGCAACGGCTGCGGCCGCGACGCGACCTGGCCCGTATGCTCGAAGACCGCCGGCAATACGGCTCAAGGGCTCTGCGACATGGCGGGCAATGCTTGGGAATGGGTCCAGGACTGGGACCATTACTCGTACAAAGGAGCGCCGATCGATGGAAGCGCGTGGGAGAGTCCGGCGGGCGTGGACAGGGTCCTACGCGGCGGCGCGTGGCACTTCATCGCGGAGGACGTCCGCACCGCCCGCCGCTCCGGCCGCGGCCCAAACCCGGGCACCCGGAGCGTCGATCTCTCTTTCCGCCCGGCCCGCGATGACTGAGGCCTCGGCCCCGACGCGGGCCGGACGCGAGGGCATCCCGGATCAGTCGGCGGCGGGAACCCTCTCATTCTTGTCGTCGTAGGTGTAGCGGGGCCGGCCGTTCACCTTGTGGATGAGGATCTGGGTGAACTTCCAGACGCCCTCCGTCTTGGCGGCGTAGAAGTCGAGGTCTACCTTGTCCTCCTTTCCCTTCTCGACGGTCTTGAAGTCCACGCAGGCGAAGAAGCGCTGATCCCCCAGGTGGACGACGCGCTTTCTGCGCACCTTCACGAGCTTGAGGTCCCAGGCTTTGTTCAGTTTCTCGTCCTTGACCGTGAAGATGCCCCGCGGCTGTTTCGGGAGGTATCTCTCGATCGTCTCGATGAACTCCTGGTTGATTTGCTCGGTCCAAGCCTTCGAACCGGCGGGATTCTCCTCGGCCTTGGGCTGCCCATCGGCCATGAGCGGCGCGGGGATCCTCTTCAGGGCCCAGGCGGCGTAAAGCCGCAATTCTCGATCACCGCCGCGCGAGGCCTGCGTGAGAGCCGGCGCGGCCGCGGGCCCGCGCCCGGCGGCGG
>CAYWAR010000049.1:0-2918 GCA_964455765.1 uncultured Elusimicrobia bacterium | reverse complement strand
GGCGCGCCCCCCCATCCCCCCCCCCCGCCGGGGGCCGGCGGCCGGCCCGCCCGGCGGGCCCGCGCCCCCCCCGCGGCCGATCCGTCCCAAGGCCCAGGCGCTGTAGAGGCGCAGGGGCGAGGATGCTCCGGCCAGGCTTCGGATCAGCTCCGGCACCGCTTGAGCCGCCCCGTCGCCCATGTTCCCGAGTGCAAAGGCCGCGCTGACACGGACATCTTCATCCTCCTGGCCGAGGGCCCTGACCAAGGCCGCAGCCCCGGAACCGTTGCGCGATCCCGTGTCCCCGAGGACCAGAGCCCCGGCGCGGAAAGAGGGATCACGGCTCTTGAGCAGCTTGATCTCTTTTGCGGTCGAGTGTCCCGCATCCAGCCGGATGAACTGCAGCGCGTGGATGATGCTCGTGCGGACATGGGCGTCCGGGTCATGCAGCCCTTCCAGTAAGTATGGGATGACATCGACGCCTCGCTCCCCCAGTCGGCTCATGGCCGAGGCGGAGACGCAGCGCATGTGCGCATTCTCGCTGCGCAGGCCGGCAAGCAGGTCCTCGATCCTCTCCAGCGAGCGGGCTTCTGAGAAGGCGACCGCGGCCCCCCATCGCAACCGCGGGTCCGGGTCGTCGAGCAACTGTGCGAGGGCGGGTCCGGAGGGAGAAGCGGCTGCGCCGGACAAGGCCTGTGCCGCGGCGATGCGGACATCCAGGCTATCGTCTTTGAGCCGGCGCATGAGAGCTGGGGCCGCGCTTTCCGCTCGAGCCCCGAATAGCCCCAGAGAGTAGGCGGCGCCGACGCGCACGTCTGGAACCGGGTCCTCGAGCGCGTGAGTCAGGGCCGAAACGGCGCCCTCTGCCTGCGTCGGGCCCACCATGCCCAGCATCGCGGCGGCGGCCGCGCGCTTGAGCGCGTCGGCGTCTTTTAGATCGGCGGCGAGCTCCTCTGCGTTCTTGGCCTGTTCCCCGAGTCTCGCCAGCGCCGAAGCCGCGTTGGCCCGCACGAAGCCGTCCGGATCCTTCAGAGCCTCCCGGAGGGCCGCGACACCTTCGCCTCCGAGCCCGCTGACGCCGCACAACGCGACCGCGGCGGTGTTGCGGACCAGATGAGACTCGTCGCGCAACGCGCCCGCGAGTTCGACCGCGGCGTCGATCGCGGCCGGGCCCATCCGCCCCAAGCTCCAGGCCGCGCTATCGCGGACGTCGGGCTCGGGGTCGCGCAGCGCCGTGCGCAGGCTTGGGATCGCCTCCCGCGCGCTAGCGCCCAATGAGCCGACGATCCCGACGACTCTGATCCGCACGAGCGGATCGGGATCTTTCAGAAGGCCTATTACTTTGGGCAGCAAGCCGTCCGGCGCCACCTGGAATAGGGAGTTGGCGGCGCTCATGCGCACATAGGGGTCTGGATCCGAGAGTGAGCGCGCAAGGCCCCCGACAGCCTTCTCGGCGTTGAGGCCCAGTCTTCCCGCCGCCAGCGCCGCCGCCATCCGGACGTAGGAGTCGTCGTCCTGCAGCGATTTTAGAAGACTCTCGGCCGCCGGATCGGCGAAGGGCCCGAGATTCCCGAGGGCCACGGCGGCCGCGGTGCGAACATCGGCATTGCGGTCCTTGAGCGCGCGCTCCAACGCCCGCAGCGCCCGACGGCTCTTGGGCCCCATCTTGCCCAGCGCGGTCGCCGCGCTTTCGCGCACGTGCGGGCCGCCGTCGCGGAGCAGGGGAATCAGGGCTCCGACGGCGTCCGCGGCCTTCGGACCGATGTTGCCCAGCGCCGCCGCCGCGTTCTCGCGGACATAACTGTCCTTGTCGCCCAGAGCCTCCAACAGGGGGAGCCTGGCCGGCTCCGCGAGGGGGCCCATGTTTCCCAACGCCCACGCGGCATGGACGCGCACGGCTTGGTCGGGGTCCTTCAGTGAGGAGCAGAGCTCGGGCAGCGCAAAGACGGCGCCGCGCCCCAGCTTGCCCAAGGCTTTCGCCGAGGCGGCGCGGGCCTCCGCGTCGCCGGTCTTCAGCGCCCGCACCGCCGCATCGAGGACCGGCTCCCGGCTCCGGGGATCTTGCGCCGGCGCCCTCGAGACGGCGGGGCCCCAGGCGCTCAGGGCCCCCGACAGGGACAAGGCGGTGAGTATCCGTGTCCGCTTCACCGTGACCTCACGGGACGGAATCCGTTATAGATGCTGCGCTCGGCCGGGCCGGGGTGGCGGTGGGCGGACCGGACCATGGGGTCCGAGGCGCAGAACCAGGCGGCGCCGCGGACGACGCGGATCGAGCCCGCCGGACTCTCCCAGGCGCCGCCGTCATCGGGCGCGCCGTCGTAGGAATCGTGATACCAGTCCTGCGTCCATTCCCATACGTTGCTCGCCATGTCGCATAAGCCCTGCTCCGTGTTGCCCAGCGGCTTCGAGCAGACCGGCATCGTCCCCTCCGTGCAGCCTTTCCTCACCACCCTATCGCAGGTCGGGTCCTCGTCTCCCCAGGGGTACTTGCGATCCTTGCCCGCGCTGCGAGCCGCATACTCCCACTCCGCCTCGGTCGGCAATCTGCCGCCCACCCACTGCGCGAACGCCTTCGCTTGATCCCAGTCCACGCACACCACCGGATAATCGTCGCCCTTCAACGCGCCGGAAGGGGCCGGGGGGGCTTCCGGGTCGAGCCGGGGGTCGCGCTCGGCTCGAAGGACGCTGCTCTCGCCGCAATCCGCGGGCGCCGTGCAAGCCCCCGCATCCATGCACGCCCTGTACTGCCTGTTCGTCACCAGGGTCTTGGCCATCTGAAAGGACTTGATGGCCACGCGGTGGGGGGGTTTCGAGTCCGCCCAATCCTCGGAGCCCATGGTGAAGCTCCCGCCGGGGATCGTGATCCACCGGATTCCGGCCTCGCCTCCTGCCGTCCGGCCCCTTCGGGCCGCGGGCGCTTGCGCCGGGCCGAGCCGGGC
>CAYWAR010000048.1:0-11479 GCA_964455765.1 uncultured Elusimicrobia bacterium | reverse complement strand
CGTGCGATCGATCACCGCCGGCGGATAGGTGAGGCGGCGTCCCTGGCGCAGGGCCAAGGAATCCTCTATCTCCTCGAGCACTGGGGGGCCGGCGACCATGCCGCTGACCACGATCGCGATCGTGGACCGGGGGGAACCGGCCTGGGCGACCTCGAACTCGCGCCCCTCGGCCCGGATCGAGACGCCGTAACGGTAGGAGAGGGCGTCCATGCAGGATTCGAGCATCCGGACCGCTTGCGCGAGAGGGGGCTGGACGAGGAATCGGGCGTCGACTCCATGGCAGGCGCCGAGGTCCTGGAACACGTCCACGGGGCCGCTCGTCCAGACGCGAGGCCGGGATCGATCCCGGACGGACTCCCCGATCCCGGCGAGAGCGGCCTCGAAAGAGGCGGCCTCGACCCATGAGTTCTCCATGGGGCCGGCCTGGGCCGGACGATAGGAAACGGCGGTGAAAAATGACAGGAGCGCGGCGCACCCCGCCGCCCTCTTGAGGGATACCTTATCCATATCTTGAGTATACATTCATGCGCGCGCGCACGGATACGAGGCCGGTCAACCCTCCGCATTGATTCCGGTCAATGGGCTAAGTTACACTACAGGCGCACATGCCCAGGCCGCATCGCGTCTTGACGCTCTCCAGCCTCCTCTTCTGTCTTCTCTCGTTCCCCCTCGCCCCCTCCCATGCGGCCGACTTCCAGGCGGGCCGCGGAATGCAGGCCCGTAAGAGCGAGTTCCGGGAGTGGTTCGACAAGGCGGCCGACGCCGGCACGGATGCGGAGAGGATCGACGCCTACACGCGGGCGCTCAAGGGCTGGCGATCCGCGGACGGACTGAAGTCCAAGAGCCAGGCGCTCTTCAAGCGGGGCCTCATCTTCGAGTCGCGCTCGGATTTCATCAAGGCCGTCACGGACTATGACGACGCCATACGATTCGACCCCAAGTCCTCCCAACTGCACTTCCACCGGGGCTTCTGCTTCTTCCGCCGGGGGGAACTCGACAAGGCCTTGGAAGACTATGACGAGGTGGTGCGGCTCAGGCCCAAGGACGCGGACGCCTTCCAGAACCGGGGCGCCATCCACTACCACAAGAAGGACTATGACAAGGCCATCGCGGATTACGACCAGGCGCTCAAGCTCCTCCCCTCCGACGCGGGACTCCACAACAAGCGGGGCAAGGCCTTCTTCGACAAGGGCGAACTCGATAAGGCCATCGCGGATTTCCAGAAAGCGCTCGAGCTCGACCCCAACAGCCTCCAGGCGGAAAAAAATCTCGCCGAAGCCAAGAACCGGAAATCCGACGTGGCTCTCAAACCCGTCTCCCTGACGCCGGGGGAGGAGGCGCCTTCGTCCCCGGAGGTCTCCCCGAAAGCGAGGGATGCCTTCGAGCGCGGCAAGAAGTTCCTGGGAGAAGGCGACCGGGAGCACGCGGCGGACTATTTCGAGCAAGCGGTGGGGATTCAGCCCGCCAACGCCGAGTACCGCAACTGGCTCGCCTCCGCTCTCTACGAACAGGCGGACTATAACGGGGCCCTCGAGCAGCTACAAAAAGTCCCGCCCGGGCAGGCATGGAGCCACATCCTCGGCTTGAGCCTGCTCAAGCTCCAGCGCTTCGAGGAAGCGGAGGAGGTCCTGCGCAAGGGCGTGCTGGAAGGAGTGACCGCGGGACGAGGGACGGAATACAAGGCCGAGATGGAACAGCGCCTCAAGGAGATCGAGGCCTACCATGGGCATTTGACCAAGGCCCGGGAAGCCCGGGAGCAAGGGCGCTGGGAGGGCTGCCGCAAGGAACTGGCCGAGGCCCTGAGCATCTTCGACACCTCCTTCGTGAGGGACCAGCTCTCGGAGGCGGACCGCGCCCTCTCCGGCCGGGGCAAGCGCGCGTGGCTCAATTTCGCCGCGTTCATCTTCCTTCTGGGGGGAGGGACCTTCTCCTTCTTGAAGGCGAGGTCCGCGCTCCTCAAGAAGAGCCTTCTCGAACTGCGCTCCAAGCTGGCCGCCGACCCCTCCGGGGCTCTCAAGGCTTTCCGCAGGTTCATGCTCCTGCGCGGGAACCCGTCCATCCTCTCCCCCGAGGAGTTCCTGGCACTCTACCGCGCCCCGGGACGCACGGGAGACCTGCTCCCTCCCAAGCTGCGCCCCTCCCCCCAGCAGCTGCTGGAACTGATCAACTCCTTCTGCCCCCCCTCGGGCGGGCCCACGGCCCCGGCCTCGCCCGAACTCCATTCCTGGTACAAAGCCTTCGCGGCCTCCGGCGCGAGCCAGGAGGCGTTCACCGCCGAACAGATCTATTGGGTGTACTCCTCCTCCGGCCATGAGGCCGAGCTCTTCCCCCGGCCGCCGGGGCTCTCCGACGCTCAGACGCTCGGCCTCGCCGCCCATCTCTCGCAGGCCTTGCGCCACCAGGAGGCCGTGGGACTCGTCCTCGACGACAAGCTCATCCTCGCCTCGGCCGCCACGCAGGCGAGCCTCGACCGGCTCCTGGCCATCCTGGACGCGGCCGGCAAGCTCGACGAGTTCCTGGCCACCCAGGAGGAGAACAAACCCGACGATTTCTTCTCGGCCCTGGCCGCCTCGCTGCTGCGGGCCAACATGGCCGGCCGCGCCCTGAAACTCCTCAACGACAAGACGCGGAAGATCCCGGGAGACTTCAAAGGCATGGCCGACGCCCTGCTCTCCATGGGACGCAAGGAGGAGGCCCTCAAGACCCTGGCCTCGGTGCCCAAGGGGGAGTGGACGGCGGAGGACGCGGTCGCCGTGTTCACCCTTTTCCTGCGTCACGGCCAGTTTGAACTGGCCAAGGGCCTCTATGAACGGGTGCTCTTGGCCAAGCCCGTGCGCGCCGGCCCCGACCTGCACTACGGCTTCGCCCTCCAATGCGAAAAAGCCGGCGACACCCGCCAGGCCATCGAGATCTACGGCCGCTTCGAGACCGCCGGGCTCCCTCATAAGGACGTGTCGGCGCGCTTGGCCGCCCTGCGCGGCGGGAACCTCCCACCCGCCGGAGACGCTCCGGCCCAGGGCAAGAGCCTCGTGGGGGGCAAATACATCCTGATCTCCGTCATCGGCGAGGGAGGCATGGGGACCGTCTACGCGGCGCACGACCGCGCCCTCGACCGGAAAGTGGCGATCAAGAAGATGCGCCCGGAGTTCCGCGACCTCCCCCGCGAGCGCACGCGCTTCCTCCAGGAAGCGCGCAGCGTCGCCCGGGTGCAGAACCCCTATGTCGTCGCCATCCACGAGATCCTCGAGGTCGACGGGGAGATCTTCCTGGTCTTCGACTTCGTCGAGGGCAAGACGCTGGCCCAGATCCTCGATGAGCGCGGCAAGCTGGCCTTGGATAAGTGCAAAGCCGTTTTCCGCTATGTCTGCCAGGCCGTGGACTGCGCCCACCGCCTCGGCGTCCTGCACCGCGACCTAAAGGCCGGCAACATCATCATCGGCCGGGACGGGTTCGCCCGCGTCATGGATTTCGGCCTCGCCCGGGTGGCGAAGGACACGATCTCCAAATCCAGGGCCGGTGAGATCAGCGGCACCCCGGCTTACATGGCGCCCGAGGAGCATCTGGGGAAGTCCGGAAAGCCCGGGGACATCTTCTCCATGGGAGTCATGCTCTATGAGATGCTCACCGGCGAGCTCCCCTTCACCGGGCCCGACTATCTGGCCCAGAAGGAGCGCAGGCTCTACCCTCCGGTCTCGACGAAGGACCCCTCCCTGCCCAAGGGCATCGACGCCTTCCTCACCGCGGTCCTGGAGCCCGACCCGGACAAGCGCATCCAGTCCGTCGCGGATTTCCTCCAGCGCCTGAGCGCATTATAGGGGCCGCCCGGCCGATGGGTCATCTTCTGGCCGTCTTCCTCCTTTTGGGCGCTTCGGCGCGCACCTGCGCGGCGGAGGAGTCGCCCCTCCTCATCGTAGACTCCGTGCCCCAGCCGGGGCAGACCCTCTCCTATCTCATCGGACGCCCCCAAAGCGTCCAAGCCCTCAGAGCCGCCCGGAACTCCGACGGCCTGGTATTCGTGATGCATGGGGACATGGGCGCGTCGCGGACCGGTCCGGAAACAGCGTCCAACACGGGGACTCTCTGCCGGGTCGTTTCCCTGGAGGAGACGCCGGTCGGCGTCAATACCCGCCTGGAGGGGTTGAGCGTCGCGAGGGCGTCCTCCCTTCCCCTGCGCGACGGGATGCTTTTCGCCGAGATCCGGCCGCAAGTCAGGCACAACCCAGGAAGGGGCATCCCCATACCGGGAAGCCGTCTTGCCGGCCCAGGCGGGTCATCATTCGTGGGGCCCGGTCCCCATCCCCAAAACCCGGCGCCGGGCCTCTTGCGCACGCCCTCCGCGCAAAGCGGAGCCTCGGCGGGAGACCTCATCGACGTGGACCATGGGACCCCGGTCTCCGCCCCAGCTCAGGCCGGCGGCCGGGGCGCAAGCGTCCCCTTGAGCGGGACATCCCTTGAGCCCGACCCCTCCGCGCCGTCGGGTCCGCCGGGATTCCTCATCGCCGTCGTGGGCCTATCGTTCCTCATCGCGCTGGGCGTTGCGCTTTCCTCCGCCCGCAAGCGCAGGGTCAATGAAAAGAAAAACGCGCTCCTGGGCGTCCTCCGCATACGCCTTCCGCACGACCTTGAACGCGCATGGAAAGCGTTCTCGGAATATCGGAGCCTCGAGGGGGACCTGGACGCCTTGAGCGCCGGGGAGATCCATGCCCTGCTCTCCTCCCGGCAGGGGCCTCTCCCAAAATTCTCCATCCCCGACCCCAAGGCGCTCGCCGTCGCCGAACTTTTCTCGAAAGCCGGAAGACACGCGGAGGCCGGGGCGATCATCTCGGGACGCATCGCTTCCCTAATGTCCCGGCGCGACGGCTCTTCCGAACGCGCCTACGACATCTATGACCGCGCGGGCTTGGCGCCTGAGTTCATCCTAAAGGCCCAGGCGGGCGCAGGGCCCCGCGCGCGCCGGACCCTGATGGAGACGCTTCTCAAGCGCGGCTCCCCGGAGAAAGCCTTCTCCCTGCTCCGCTCCGGCAAGGACCAAGACGATCCGGCCCTCCTGCTCGATCTCGCGGACGCCTTCGCGCGGGCCAATAAGATCCAGGAGGCGCTCGACCTTCTCAAGGACCCCGTGCTCGCGCACGCCGCGCGCACCCCGGCAGGCTGCGACAAAGCCCTCGGCGTCCTCGAGCGCGCGCTCAAGCTCAAGGAATTCGCCGCTTCCGCCGCGGGAAAGCCCCCGGAGTTCCTCTCGGCCTTCGCTCGGGCCTTCGAGCGGCGCGGCATGCCTGAAAAAGCCCTGGCCCTCCTGCAGGCGAGCGCGGCGCGCGACGCCGAGGACCAAGCGTTCATGGCCGGTTTGCTGGTCTCTCTCGGCCGCCCCGACGAGGCCGTGCTCACCCTGGCGCGCAGGCCCCGGCGGGAGTGGTCCGACGCCGCGTACCTGCTCTGCTTCCGCCTCCACATCGACTTAGGCGAGCTGGAGAAGGCCCGGGAACTCTACGGCCCGGTGCGCATCCGAAAGCCTCCGCGCGACGCCCCCGACCTTTACTTCGCCTTCGGCCGGCTCTGCGAAAGGCAAAACGAGATCGACCTGGCCATGGACGTTTACGCGCGCCTGGCCGAGCCGCCCATCTCGCACACGGGCGCGGCCGAGCGCCGTGACCTGCTGCGCTCGCCCCTGTCGGCCCCTCGGCCGGCGGCCCCGCCGCCGGGGCTCCTGGGCGGCAAATACGAACTCATGGCCTCCATGGCGGAAGGCGGCATGGGGAAGGTCTACGAGGGGCACGATCACGCGCTCGGCCGCAGGGTCGCGGTCAAGAAGCTCCACACCGAGCTCAAATCCAGCCCCAAGGAGCGCGAGCGCTTCCTCCAGGAGGCGCGCATCGTCGCGGGCCTGAGCCATCCCTTCATCGTGGGCGTGCACGAGATCGTCGAAGCCGACGGCGAGGTCTACCTGGTCTTCGACTTCATCGACGGAAAATCCCTTTCGGCCCTATTGGAGGAGCGGGGGAGGCTCCCCCTGGAGGAGTGCCGCTCCATCCTCAAGCAGGTCTGCCTGGCCGTGGATTTCGCGCACAAGAAAAAGGTCCTGCACCGGGACCTCAAGCCCTCCAACATCATGGTGGGCAAGGACGGCTTCGCGCGCGTCCTGGACTTCGGCCTGGCCCGGGCGGCCAAGGACTCGGTCTCGAGCCTGACGCGCAGAGGGCTCTCGGGGACCCTCGCCTACCTGGCGCCGGAACAGCACCTGGGCTCAAGTCACCGCGCCTCGGACATCTACGCCTTGGGCGTGACGCTCTATGAGATGCTCACCGGCGAGCTTCCCTTCCAGGGGCCCGACCTCCTCAAGCTCAAGGAAGCCGGCCTCTTCGTCCCCCTCTCGGCCAAGGACCCCTCCCTGCCCCAAAGCCTCGACGCGCTCATGGCCGCGGCGCTCGAGCCCGACCACGCGAAGCGGCTTTACCGCTCCATCGAGTTCCTTCAGCGCCTGCAGGCCTGAATCCCGATAAAACGCTCCGCGTTTTATCGGGATTCAGGGAACCTGGGACAAAGCGGCGGAAAGCGCGGCGGCGAACTCCTTGGCCGAGGAGTAGCGGTCCTTCCAATCGAGGGCGAGCGCCTTGTCGATCGCGTCCGCGACTTTCCCGGGGAGGTCCAATCCCCGGGCGCGTATGGGGATGACCTTGTCCTTGAGGACGGCGACGCAGGGATCGCCGACGGAGCCCAGGTCGAAGAAGAATTCGCCGGTCAGCATGTTGTAGAGCGCGGCCCCCATGGAGAACACATCCGAGACCGGCCGCGTGCCCCGGAAATCCCTGAGCTGCTCCTTGGGCATGAAGCCGAAAGTCCCGCCTCCGTCTCCGGAGACCGTCATCCCGCTCATCCCCGCCAGGGCGAAGTTCTTCGAGAGCCCGAAATCCGCGATCTTGGCTTTGAGGCCATCGCGCGAATCGCAGAGGAAGATGTTGTCCGGCTTCAGGTCCCTGTGCACGACGCTCTTGGAATGGGCGTATTCGAGCCCTTTGAGCGCCTGCAGGGTGATGTCCGCCGCCTCTTCCAACGGCAGGCGGCCGCCGGCCTTGCTCATGCGTTGGCGCGCGCTCGCCTTATCGCAGTATTCCATGGCGAAGAAGAGGGTCCCGCCCGAGCTCCCCCCCTCATAGAACTCCACGATGTTGGGATGCTTGAGCGACATGGCGAGCTCCATCTCCCGTTTGAAATATCCCACCTGCCTATCGGTCAGGCGCCGCAGGCCCGGCTTGATGACCTTGATGACCGCGTACCCGCCGTCTTTCTCGCGGCGGGCCAGGAATACTTTGCCCATGCCCCCGCCCTTGAGCTCCTTCTCGACCGCGTAGCCGGGGAACCGCGTCTCCCCCTCATCATCGGCCTGCCGGACTATCCCCGCGAGGAAATTCGTGAAATAGCCCCCCTTCTTCTCCGCTTGAGCGGGCGCGGCCTTGGGCTTCCCGATCGCCGCTTCCGCTTGCCGGGGAGCTTCCCTCTTTTTCCGGCAAGGCTCGCAGGCCGGGGCCCGCGGCGAGGCCCAGGCCTTCTCCACCCCGGCCGCGGGCAGTTCGAATTCTTTCCCGCAGTCCGCGCAGTCGGCGAAGGCGCGCAGGAGGACCAGGAATTCCGTGGCCCCGGCCCGGACCATGTCCCCATGGCCCACGCGCACGCCCTTGGCCCGTTTGGCCGCCTCCGTAGCGGCCTCGCCTTTTTCCCTTTGCCCTATCCTTGTCCCGTTGAGGAAGGTGCCGTTCTTGCTTCCGAGATCCCTTAACTCGCATTCAGGCGGATTGATCTCGAGCAGGAAATGACTGGAAGAGATGTAGGGGTCGTCGGCGATGGCGCAGCCGCAATCAGGGGACCTGCCGAATATGAAGATGTCGTGGTGCTCGAAGGGAAACTCCCGGCCCTTGGCCGGCCCCTGCGTCGCCTTGAGCGTCACGCACGCGCGCATCAAGGGACCTTGGCGAACTCCACCACCAGCGCGGTGACATTGTCCGCTCCCCCGGCCTCGTTGGCCTCGGCCACGAGCCTCTTGCAGGCGGACTCGGGGCCGTCCGACTCGGCAAGCGCGGTTTTTATCCTGTCATCGGGGAGCATGTTGGTGAGCCCGTCCGAGCATAGGAGGATGCGTTCCCCGCCCTTGAGACGGAGCATGCGGGTGTCGGCCACGGCCTTTCCATCCATCCCCGCGTAGCGGGTCATGGAGTGCCGCGCGGGGTGGACCTCGGCCTCCTCGGGGGTGATCTTCCCGAGCTCCAGCATCACGGCCACGATGGAGTGGTCCTTGGTCAGGCGCTGGAGTTTTCCGTTGGAAAGGAGGTACGCGCGGCTATCGCCCAGGTGGGCGATGTAGAGACAGCGCCCCTCGATAAGCGCGGCCGCCACGGTGGCGCCCATGCCTCCGAGCCGAGGAGTCTCCTCACCTTTTTCCCGAAGCCCGGCGCTGAACTCGGCGAGAGCCTCCCTGAGCGCGGCCTGGACCGCCTTGCTCGTGCGCTTGGCAAGCGCCAAGAGCTTCTCGCCCAGCATTTTTGGGAATATCTCCGCCGCCGCCTTGGAGGCGAGGCCTCCGGCGGCCAAGCCCCCCATCCCGTCGGATACGAGGAAGAGCCCGGCCCCGGGGTCCGCGAACCAGGCGTCCTGGTTCTCCTCCCTGCGCCGCCCGATGTCGCTCAGGCAGTAATGGACGGCCTTTAAAGCTCCCGTCATAAAACGAGTTTATGATAGGTCCCGCTCGAAAACAAGCGATGGAATGGGGAAAGGCGATTGACATGGATATTTTATCCGGATAATCTTGCCGAATGGGTATGATTATCCAGCACTCATGAGCCGCGTGGAACTTCATGTCATTGACGGCCCCCACAAGGGCAAGGCGTTCTCATTCTCCCAAGCCGACCGCTTCCTGGTGGGAAGGAGCGAGGCGGGAGTCGAGGCCCATTTCCGGCTCGGAGCGGAGGAGCCTTGCGTTTCCAGGCATCACTGCATATTCGACATCTCCCCTCCCGCCATCCATGTCCGCGACCTGAACAGCCGCAACGGGACCTTCGTCCTTCCCGCCGGACAAGCCGAATACTCCCGCGTGGAATCCGCCGAACTGCGCGAGGGCGACCTGGTCTGGTTCGGCTACACGGTGATGAAGGTGAAGGTCTCCGGCGGAGAGGAGAGGACGCTCAAGCTCCCCTGCGTCCTCTGCGGCAGGAGCTTCTCCTGGACGGACACGCAGCCGGAGCGCGATCGGGGGGATAAGGGCGGCGTCTGCCGCCAATGCCGGGAAAAGGGCCCTCCCGCGTCCCACCGCCGCCGGGGCCGCCCAGGCGTCCTCAACTGCGCGGACTGCGGCTCCTCCCTGCCCCCCCTCCCTCCGGCCGACGCCGGATCCGAGGAGATCGCTTCGCGCATCTGCGGGCCCTGCGCGCAGAAACAGCGGCGCGTGCGCGCGGAGGACATCGGCCCCTACAGGATACTCTCGGAACTGGGACGGGGGAACATGGGCGTGGTCTACAAAGCCTGGCATGAGCCCACGGGGGAGCTCCGGGCGCTCAAGAGAGTCATGACGGAGCAGGACGTGCATCCCAAGCAGAGCATGCGCTTTCGATGCGAGATGGCGGTGATGGGCCGCCTCGCTCATCCAAACATCGTCCGCCTATTGGAACAAGGGACGGATGAGAAGGGACACTACTTCGCCTCGGAATACCTGCCCGGCGGCGATCTAGAAGACCTCGTCTGCGCGGTCCATAAGGGCCCGGTCCCATACCCCGAGGCCGTGCGCCTGATCTGCGAGACGCTCAAGGGCCTTGAATACGCCCATGAGGAGGGCTTCGTGCATCGGGACCTAAAGCCCCAGAACATCCTGCTCGGGCCCGGCGAGCCGGGCGTCGTGAGCCCCAAGATCGCGGATTTCGGCCTGGCCAAAAGCTATTTCACCGCGGGCCAGTCGGGGTTCACCGACCCCTGGGAGATCATGGGGACCCCGCTCTACATGGCGCCCGAACAGTTCACCAACTTCCGATTCGTCAAGCCGCCCGCCGACCTATACTCGATAGGGGCGACGCTCTACTACCTTCTCACCGCGAGCCATCCCTACGATACCGCGGCCAAGCGAAAGGACCTGATGCTCGCGATATTGGAAGACGACCCCATCCCGATACTGGAGCGCGATCCGAAGCTCCCCCGGACCCTGGCGGAAGCGGTGGACAAGTCCCTGCGCCGGGACGCTCGCGAGCGCTTCCAGACCGCGGCCGGCATGCGACTCGTCCTCGCCCGCGCACTCAGAGAGGCGCATGGATAATGAATAACCTTGCGGCGCCTTGAAACTTAGCCTTTTACGGTATATACTGAAATAATGGAGTTCGATTGGGATGTAAAAAGTCCGAGGCGAATGCCGTCAAACACGGCATTTCCTTTGAGGCCGCGGTCACGGCATTCGATGATCCGTTCCAACTGAGAGCCCCCGATCCAAAGCATTCAAGCCCGGGCGAGAAACGAGAATGGCTGATCGGAAAAGCCGACATGGGCGTCTTGGTGATCATTTTCACCATCCGTCTGCCGGGGAATATCTTTCGGATCATCAGCGCGAGAAAAGCGAACCGTCGCGAGAGGAGGCAATATGAGCGGAGCAAAGGAATTCCCTTTTAGAGAGGCCCGTCGAGTCACCAGCCAAGAGGTGGCGATGGCCCGGAGGGCCATTGAAGCCAAGCTGGGCGTCAAGAGACGCGCCCGTGGGCGGCCCCCGAAGGGACTCGACAAATACAAACCGATTCAGATTCGGCTCCATCCAAAAGCCATTCAGTGGGCCAAATCGGAGGCAAAGCATCGGGGCATCGGCTACCAAACGGTGATCAACCAGGCTCTCCTCATGATGCCGGGGCCGGGCGCAAGAACCTGACGGCCGCGATACTGGAAGACGACCTAATCCCCGTGCTGGAACGCAGCCCCAAGCTCCCCCGGGCTCTGGCGGAAGCGGTGGACAAATCCCCGCGCAGGGATCCTCGCGAGAGATTCTAGACCGCCGCCGGGATGCGGCTCGTCCTCGCCCGCGCGGCCGCCGAGGCTCGGGGATAGCTCTACACGCCGGCGAAAGGCGCTGTGCGCTGGAAACGGCGGGCCCCGAGCCGCCGCCGACCGAAGTCATAGCCCAACCACGAATCAATCAGTTATTTCGTTGATGGGACACCCGATTTCCAAGTCCCTCTCGTCGAGAAGGGCTCGTAATTCGGGGCCAGCGCACAAGTCAGGAAGCACGGATGAGGGGGCGATTTGGTTCCCGCTATAATTGAAATGTCGAGCTGATTTCGTGGTCCGCGATGTACGGTTTGGGTGAAATTTGGTTGGAAATTGAAGGGCTTTAACTCCTCGCGCGAGGAGTTAAAGTGATGGAAAAACAATGATTTTTTTGGGCAATCCGTACATGGTTCACGCGCGAGGACCACAGCGTCCGGTCGCCCGGCCTCTCGCTGCTTGCGCGCGCGATCGGCCG
>CAYWAR010000047.1:11349-11801 GCA_964455765.1 uncultured Elusimicrobia bacterium | reverse complement strand
ATCATAAGGGCTTATCCATGAGAACGGCGTCCGAGCCGTCCGGATAGAATCGCAGGCGGCGTCCCGTCTTTTGGAAGCCCTCGGACTCATAGAGACGCCGCGCCGCGGCGTTGCGCTCGCTCACCTCGAGGGTCGCGACCGAACAGCCCCGACTGCGTACGCTCTCCAGGAGTCTGCGAAGCAGTGCCCGTCCGACCCCGCGCCGAGCGAATGACGGGTGGACGGCGATCGAGAGCACCTGGGCCTCGGCTTCGACCACCCATGCCACCGCGTAGCCCGCTACGGCGCGCCCTTGCGCGCCGCCCCCTCCGGGAGAGGTGCGCGGCCGCCCTCCGAGGCCGGGGTTATAGCGTGCTTGGAAGGCATTCCGCTCGATGTGAACCGGACGGCGCGAGACTCAACGCGATCCT
Organism: uncultured Elusimicrobia bacterium; assembly: GCA_964455765.1. Classification (GTDB taxonomy): domain Bacteria; phylum Elusimicrobiota; class Elusimicrobia; order UBA1565; family UBA1565; genus CAYHRV01. The sequence goes on along the minus strand of CAYWAR010000047.1, from coordinate 11,391 downwards.
TCGACTTGTCGATGAGAGGCTGGCACAGAAGTCATGAGCCGC
>CAYWAR010000047.1:5906-11339 GCA_964455765.1 uncultured Elusimicrobia bacterium | reverse complement strand
CCTCCGAGGACGGCGCGCCCTTGCGCGCCGTCCTCGGCCACCAGGTAGAGGGAGCGCTGCGAGCCCAGCTCGAGGGCGAATTGCTCGCGCGTCCAGTGGGGGGTGCTCTCCCAGGCGCTTTCAACGGCCAGGATGGAGTCCAGATCCTCCTTGAGGGCCGGGCGCAGGCACACATCCGCGGAAGATTTCATTTCGGCTTCTCGAAGCGGGCGGGTTTTAGATAGAGCGGTCGGGGAATGGACCCCCCCTTCGAGAGCCTCTCTCGCGCCGGGCCCAGAAGGTCCCTTGCGCGCACCTCCGCCAGGGAGGCCTCGCCTTCCCATGCCTCGAGTCCCAGCAGGCTCGCCAGGCTTTGAGCCCCCGGACCGCAGAGCATCCGGCTCCGGAGCTTGCTCCGGAGCCCGTCGTGTCCTTCCTCGTCGGCCTTTGCCCAGAAAGGCTCCCCCTCCGCATGGACCTTGTCTTTCCCGATCCGGAACTCCTGGAGATAGTATTCCGAGTCCTGCGCGACGAATACGGCGCAGGCCCGGGCGGCCTTCCCTGGCCTGGGGACGCGGGAGAGCCGCCACGCCAGGGCCTCGAATTTTGTGAGTGCGGCCACGGGCGCCCGAAGCGTCTTTCCGAGCACGGCCGCGAAGGTCAAGCCGACCCGGATCCCCGTGAACCTGCCGGGGCCGCTGGAGACCGCGATGCCCTCGACCGCGCGCAGGTCCAGCCCCCCGCGGGCGAGCAGGGCGCTCGCCTGCGGGAAGAGCGTCTCATCGTGGGGCTTGAGGAAGGAGCGTTCGATGCCGCGGACCCTCTTCCCGTCGTCTAATGCGAGGGAGAGGCGGCTCTCGGTGGTGTCGAGGGCTAGGATGCGCATGCATCCTTCAGGAGCGATTTAAGGCGCCGCGCGCGCGGCCCGAGAGCGGAGACCGTGAGCGCCCTTCCTCCCCCGGCATGATGGTCGAGCGTAAGTTCGAGACGGTCCTTGGGGAACAGATGCAGGGCGACCTCGGGCCATTCCACCAGGCACGCGGCCTCCGGGTCCGCGAGGTATTCCTCGAGCCCCAGGTTCGCCAGTTCCTCCTCCTTGACCCGGTAGAGGTCGAGGTGATGCACTCTCGGCTTGAGCGAGCGGTACTCGGAGACGATGCCGAAGGTGGGGCTCTGCACCTCCCCCCGGTGGCCGAGCTTCCTCAGGAAACCGCGCGCCAGAGTGGTCTTCCCGCTCCCCAGGGGGCCGCGCAGACAGAGGCAGTCCCCGCCGCGGACGGCGACCGCCAGCCGGGCCCCCAGCCGCATCGTTTCCCATTCATCGGAAAGTATCATCTAAAATGCTCGAAGGGCTTCCCCTTCATCCAAGGGGACTCCACGCCCCGGCCCCGGCCCGCTTCCCCGAGACGGTAGATGCCGCTCACGCGGCGGCGGGCTTCCTCCCAGCGGCGGGCCGGAAGGGTGAAGACGAGCCCGTAATCTTCCCCTCCGAGGGCTTGATGCCGCCTCAGATCGAGCCCACGCTCCCAGGCGAAGCGCAGCAGAGGCCGGGAGGCCGGAGCCTCGGCCAAGCTCAACCTCAGCCTCACTCCGGAGGACTCGGCCAGCGTCCGAGCCGTGCTCAAGAGGCCGTCGGAGTTGTCCATGAGGCTGGTCAAGAACGGAGCCAGGCGCCGCGCCTCCTCCAGCCGGGGGACCGGCTCCCAGAACGACCGCGCAAGCGACCTGGCCCAGCGGGGGACCTTGTCGCCGCCCCCTCCGGGAGAGGAGCACGGCCGCCCTCCGAGGGCGGCGCGCCCTTGCGCGCCGCCCCGTCGCAGCATATCCAGTCCCGCCGACGCCTCTCCGAGCGGTCCGACCCCGGCCAGGATGTCGCCCGGCCGGGCCCCGCCGCGCAGGATGAGCCGGGACTCGCCGGACCCCACTATCGTCATGGAGAGGTAGATGCGCTGGGAGCGGGCGAGATTGCCCCCGAGCACGGGCACCGACCAGCGGGAAGACGCCCGCTTGAGGCCCCGCAGGAATCCGAGAGCCCACTCGGCCGGAAGCTCCGCCGGGAAGCCCGCGGAAACGAGGCAACCCAGCGGCTTCACCCATCCCATGGCCGCGAGGTCGCTCAGATTGACGGCCAACAGACGCGCCGCGAGCCGGCCGGGCTCGGCCCAGGAACGCTCGAAGTGCGTCCCCTCGACTAGGTCGTCCTTGCTGAGCAGGAGCCGTGTCCCGGCCCGGATGCGCAGAGCCGCGCAATCATCCCCGGGTCCCAAAATGACGGAGCCGAAGGCTCCGTCCGTTTTCCGTTTCTTCAGGCCGTTCCCGACTGCCGTGAATGATCCGTATATCTTCTTAAGCAGTCCCCCCTCCCCGAGGCTTCCGAGCGCGAGGACGCCTTTCTTCGCACGGGTCATGGCCTGTATTGTAGTCAAATAAAAAGACCGGTATCCCGACAAAACCCTGGCGTTTTGTCGGGATGCCGGGATAAGGCAGGAATCAGAGGCCGAGCTTGAGAAAGGCCTGAGGGAGAGCCTCGATGACATCCGAAGCGAGGAGCGAGCGCTCGCCCTTGGTCCGGACCGCGATGTCCGCGGCCAAGCCGTGCAGGAAAGCGCCCAGCGCCGCGGCCTCATAGCCGCCCTCCGTCCCGCCGTTGGCGACGTGCTGGGCCCAGAGACCGGCGATGATCCCGGTCAGAGTGTCCCCCGAGCCTCCCTTGGCCAGCCCCGGATTGCCGGTGGGGTTGACCCAGAGCGATTTTCCGTCGGTGACTACGGTCCCATGGCCCTTGAGCAGGCAGACGCCGCCCAGCGCCTTGACCAGGGACCGCGCCGAGGCTTTCCGGTCCGATTGGACATCGGCGGCCTCCGCGGCGAGGAGCCGGGCCAGTTCCCCGGGATGGGGCGTGAACACCCACGGCGCCCCGCGCCGCTCCAAGAGAGTCCGGACATCGGCCCGGGGCTGGGCGGAGAGGATGTTGAGCGCGTCGGCGTCTATGACCGCGGGGATCGCGAGCGAGCCCAGGACGCCCACCACGGCCCGCGCGGTCTCGGGATGCGTGCTCAGTCCGGGACCGAGGGCGAGGACGGAGAAGGAGCGGAGCAGGTGCGCTCCCCGGATGCGGCTGACCGCCTCCGGACGCAGGGAACCGGAGCCGGTCTCCGGGAGCCCGAGCGTCATGGCCTCCGGGACCTGGCCGGCGAGCGCGGCTTGCTGGCTCTCCGGCAGGGCGACGGTGACCAGTCCCGCTCCGGCGCGCAGGGCGGCGCGGCAGGCCAGCACCGCGGCCCCGGCCATGCCGCGCGAACCCGCCAGAAGAAGGACATGGCCGAAGCGCCCCTTGTGGTCCTCGGGCCGGCGGGAGGGCAGCCAGCGCAGGAGCGGCTTGAGAGCCGATTTATCAGTCATGGGCGCGTTCCCCTTGGAAGACGCAGGGCCACGGCCGCGGCGTAGCGGTCGCTGTGGGACAGGGAGACTTGGACCTCGGGAGCGGAACGGCCGCGCAGGAGCACTTCCGGCTTGCCCGTGGGACCCCGCCGGATGGAGACGTCCTTGAGGGCCAGGCCCGCCTCCCCCAACGCCTTCCAGACCGCTTCCTTGGCCGCGAACCGGACGGCGTAGTGCTGAGCCTTGAGCCGCTTGGTCCTGCAGTAGGCGATCTCCTGGGCGGTGAAGACCCTCTTGAGGAACCGGGAATCGCGGATGGAGCGCCCGATGCGCGCGATCTCGACGATGTCGAGCCCGAGGGCGAACCCGGCGGCGCTCTTAACCCGCGGCATAGCCATGCGCCCGGAGGAACTCCACGGCGGCCTTGGCTTCCGCCTCCGGGACTTCCACGCGATAGAAAGTCTCCGCCCCGGCGAAGGTCGCGTGCGCGGCGGTCCTCAGGTCGACCGGATGGAAGCCGTTCGCCTTCAGGAGGGCGACGGCCATGCCGCCTTGGGCGGGGTCCTGCGCGGTCATGATCGTGGCGAACATGCTCACTCCACCGTCACGCTCTTGGCCAGGTTCCTCGGCTGGTCCACGTCGCAGCCCAGGAGGTTGGCGACATGATAGGCCAGGAGTTGGAGCGGGATCACGTTGAGGATAGGAGAAAAGAAGGGGTCGATCCTGGGAAGAGTCAGGATATGGTCCGCCTTCCCCGCCAAGCGCGTCTCCCCCTCGGTGCAGAGCGCGATGACGATGGCGCCCCGGGCCTTGGCCTCCTCGATGCTGGAGAGCATCTTCTCGAAGAGAGGCGACTCGGTGGCGAGGGCGACCACGGGCATCGTCTCGTCGATGAGCGCGATGGGGCCGTGCTTCATCTCCCCGGCCGCGTAGCCTTCGGCGTGTATGTAGGAGATCTCCTTGAGCTTGAGCGCCCCCTCGAGGGCGACCGGATAGTTGACATGGCGCCCGATGTAGAGGAAATCCCGGGTCTTGAAGAAATGCTTGGCGAGCTCGAGGACTTTCGCATCGAGACCCAGCACGGTCCGTATGAGGCCCGGCAGGCGCACGAGCTCGTCGACGCACGCGCGCGCCCGGGCCTCGCTCAGCTTCCCCTTGGCCAGGCCCAGATGCAGGGCGAAGACCGAGAGGGCCGTAAGCTGGCCCACGAAGGCCTTGGTGGAGGCCACGCCGAACTCCGGGCCGCAATGGGTGTAGAGGTTGTAGTCGGCCTCCCGCGTCAGGGCCGAGCCCACGCAGTTGCAGACGGCCAGGACCTTCGAGCCCGCCTGCTTGGCCAGCTTGACGGCCGAGAGCGTGTCCGCGGTCTCGCCCGACTGGCTGATGGCCACGGCCAGGCCCTTGGGGTCTATGATGGGCCCGCGGTAGCGGAACTCGGAGGCGGTCTCCGCATCCGCGGGCACGCCCGCGAAGCTCTCGATGAGATACTTGCCGATGAGCCCCGCGTGGTAGGCCGTGCCGCAGGCGAGCAGGGTGACGCGCGAGACTTGGGACAGTGCCGAGGCGCTCATGCCGGTTTCCTGCTCCAGGGCCCCGGGCTTGAGAGGGAAGAGGCGGCCGCTCAGCGTGTCCGCCACGGTCTGAGGCTGATCGTGTATCTCCTTGAGCATGAAGTGGCGGAAACCCGCTTTCTCCGCCATGGCCCGGTCCCAGGTGATGGAGTGGACCTTCTTCTCGACCTTCTGCCCGGAGAGCTTGAAGAAGGAGGTCCGCTCGCGGCGCAGGACGGCCATCTCCCCATCTTCGAGGAACACGGCCTTGCGGGTGTGGTCGAGGAAGGCGGGGACGTCGGAGGCCAGGAAGGCCTCCCCCTCCCCCAATCCGACGACGAGGGGCGAGGCGGTCTTGGCCGCCACGAGCATGCCGGGGGTCTCGGACCAGAGCGCGGCGACCGCGTAGGCTCCCCGCACCGCTTGGAGCGCCTGGCGGGTGGCTTCGAAGAGCATCGGCTCCCGCAGGTCCGGGGCGAAACCCGTCCTCCCCGCGGCCAGCCCCTTGAGCTTTTCCTCCAGG
>CAYWAR010000047.1:0-5896 GCA_964455765.1 uncultured Elusimicrobia bacterium | reverse complement strand
ACGAGCACCTCGGTGTCGGTCTCCGACTTGAAGACATGGCCCGCGGCCTCCAATTCGGCCTTCAGGGACAGGTAATTCTCGATGATGCCGTTGTGGATTACGACGAGCTTGCCCGTGCAGTCGGTGTGGGGATGCGCGTTCTCCTCGGAAGGCTTGCCGTGGGTCGCCCAGCGGGAGTTATGGGAGAGCATCCCGTTGGCGAAGAAACTCTCCGTGCCCGGGACTTCGAGGTCGTAGACCCTGCCCTCCCCGCTCGGCACGCGCCGGACCGAGAGGATCTCCTGATAAAGCAGGTCTCCCTCCATGTGCCTGCGCAGTTCCCGGAGCACGGCGGCCGCTTGGGGGAAATCGGCGAGGACCCGCAAAAATTCCCGAGCCCGGCCGTCCGTAAAAGCCTTGCCGCCGCGGAAAGGCTTTAAGATGGATGCCGGCACGCCGGCTTCCCGTAAACGCCGCAACAGAGGGGCTTTCCGAAAAGGCAGGGAGCGGGAAGAGAGGTAGAAACCCTCGCGCTTGCCCGTGAGGACCCGTTCCAGACGCTCGCGCTTGCGCCCGGATGTGAAACCGATCCGGCGCGCGAAGGCTTCCATGGAATCCTTGCGCGCAATGGTCAAAGCGAGCGATGCGTTCGGCCGCCGGTGTTTTAGCGACGCCGGAGAAAGGGCGGCGGAGGCGATGATCCCGAAACGCAGGAGCCAGGATTGCACTTGGCGGACCAATTCGACATCGACCATGCCGAAGGTCACCTGACCGGCCTGGAGCGCCACCGCGCCTTCGGCGTCATAGAGCCCGCGAAGGAAGGAGGCCAACTCCTCATCCGGCAAGCCGCCGATTTGCTCCAGGAATCTCCGTCGGCGACCGACGACGTTGACGCGGAGCCAATCGGCAAGAGCTCGGCTGTTCATCTCCAAAAGGAACGCCCGCGCCTCGGGGATAGGCGCTATCCTGGCCTTCAAATTGAATGCCCGCCGGGCGATGGGAAGATAAGACTGAAGGGTGTCCTCGTCCGCGTCCTTGAACCGGATGCACCTCTCACCGACATGCCCGTCTCCAAGCAGATAACCCAACAACCGCATGAGCTCGGGAGAGGACCGCTCGGGCAGGGTCACGAAACTCCCATGGCGGCTATCCACCGGCTCGCAGTCATGGAGAGGAAATGGCAGGTCCAGGCCGCGGGTCAAAGAACGCAGAACCGTTTCGGAGGCGTTTCGGCTTTCGTCCCATAGATGATGGATGGAGGCGGCCGGGACTCCGGCGAGCACCGCGGTCGCGGCGGCCCCGCGCTGATCGACGGCGAGGCGCAGTTTCTCGCGGGCCGGAGCCCCGAGCCTGAAATATCGATGACTAGGGACGGGCCGGAAGGCCATCGGGGCGCCCGGGAAAGACCATGCGCGGCAATGGGAGAGCAGGTCACCCGGCTTGAGTTCGCCGGCCGGCTTGGCCGAGAGACGGCCGTTCTCGCCTACGCTCCACATCCTATGTTCAGGCGTGCATCGGAGCCGTCCGAACGGCGTCTGGATCTCGACTAGGTCCTTGGACGCGGGATGGGACCATACTTTGGCCTTGAGCCCGATGAGCTTCAAGGTGTCGGGGTCCAGGGACAACACCGACGCGTCTTCGCCAAGGGAGTCGACCCGCGCGCAACGCCCATCGGAGAGCTGGATCAGCGTGTCGCCGGCCAGGCAGTGACCCAGGCCCACCGAACCCTTGAGCGGGGCCTCGCGGATCTTTTCGTCGAGGTTGGAAAGCTTGCCCACAGCCCGGACCGTCTGCAGGCGGCCCTTGGCGTCGACTACGCAGATGCCGGCGGAGTCGTAGCCGCGGTATTCCAGGCGCCGCAGGCCCTCCATGATGAGCGGCGTGGCGTCCTTGCCGCCCAGGTAGCCGATGATGCCGCACATTCTTCTCGCTCCTTGTCTAGGACTCCGACGGCGGGCTGCGCCTCATCGGACGGCGATGATGGTCTTCTTCATCTCGGAGACGGCGTTCTTGAGGCCGGTGAACATCGCCCGGGCGATGATGGAGAACCCGATGTTGAGCGTGCGCATGTGCGGGATCTGCGCCACGGGGGCGACGTTGTGGTAGTCGAGCCCGTGCCCCGCGTGGAGGTCGAGGCCCATCTCATGGGCGAGATAAGCCGCCAGCTCGAGGCGCTCGAGCTCCTTGCGCTGGAGATGCCTGCCCGTGGTCTTGGCGTAGACCGAGGTGCAGAGCTCCACGGCGTCGGCGCCCAGCTTGTGGGCGGCGCGCACGCACTCCGCGTCGGGATCGACGAAGAAGCCGACCTCGATTCCGGCCTTCTTGAGCTTTTCCACGGCCTTCCCCAACTCCGCTTGGTCGGCGGCCTTGATGTTGAGTCCGCCCTGCGTCGTCACCTCCTGGGGGGTCTCGGGAACCAGGCACACCGAGTCCGGCTGGACGCGCAGGCCGGCCGCGATCATCTCCGGAGTGGCGGCCAGCTCCATGTGAAGCCCGGTCTTGAAGAGCTTGCGGATCTCGAGGAGGTCGCTCTCCTGGATGTGGCGCTTGTCTTGGCGCAGGTGCGCCACGATGATGTCCGCTCCGTTGGTGCGGCAGACGCGCGCCGCCACCACGGGATCGGGGTCCACCTCGCGCCGCGCCTGGCGCAGGGTGGCGATGTGATCGATGTTCACTCCGAGTTTTATGGGCATGACCTTGTCTCCTTCCGATACTCCTCTTCCAAAGCGCCGCAGAGCCGGCTCACCTCGCCGTGCTCCGGGCCCTCGACGAGGATGCGCAAAAGCGGCTCCGTCCCGGAATAGCGGACGAACACCCGTCCCCGTCCCTTGAGGGCCGACTCGGCCCGGGCCAGGACGCGGCGAAATCCGCGAAGCTTATCGAGCGGGACGCGCTCCTTGATATGGATGTTGCGCAGGATCTGGGGATAGCTCCGGTAGGGATGGCGGAAGCGGCTCATGGGGCCGCCCTCCTCCACCAATACGGCCAGGGCCTGCAGGCTCGTGAGCATCCCGTCTCCCGTGGGCGCCAGGCGCCGGAAGACGATGTGGCCCGAGTTCTCCCCCCCCAAGGCGTAGCCGCCCTCGTTGAGCGCCTCGGTCACGTTGCGGTCCCCGACCGGGACCAGCACGGCTCCGATCCCCTTCCCCTCCAGGTGGCGGATGAGCCCGAGATTCGACATGACGGTGAGGACCACCTTGTCCTTCCAGAGCATCCCCTTCTCGTGCATGGCGAGGGCCGACATGGCGATGAGGGCGTCTCCGTCGAAGAGGCGTCCGTGCTCGTCGGCCAGGATGGCCCGGTCCGCGTCCCCGTCGAGGGAGATCCCGGCGTGGGCCCGGCGGCGGACGACCTCCTCCCGCATGCGCCCCGTCTCCAACGCCCCGCAGCCGCGGTTGATGTTCGAGCCGTCGGGGGAACAGCCGAGGGCGAAGACCTCCGCTCCGAGGGAGCGGAAGAAATCCGGGGCCAGGCGCGAGGCCGCGCCGTGGGCGCCGTCGAGGACCAGGCGCAGGCCCCGCAGGTCGCGGGTCGCCGGGAAGGTGCTGCGCAGAAAATCGAGGTAATCCTCCTCGGCGGAAGGGTCGGCCCGGAGCGAGGCGGGCGCGAAGGACCGGATCCTCGAGGGGCTCCGCGCGCCGGGCAGGAGGCTGCGCTCCACTTCTCCCTCCACCTCCGGCGAGGCCTTCAGGCCCGAGGCGTCGAAGAACTTGATGCCGTTGAATTCGGGCGGGTTATGGCTGGCGGACACCACCGCCCCGAGGACCGCCCCCCGGCGCGGGACGAGGTAGGAGACGGCGGGCGTCGGGATCACCCCCGCGTCGAGGGTCGCGCACCCCGCCTCCGCGAAGCCCTCGATGAGGGACCGGCAAAGCCAGGTTCCCGAACTCCGCGTGTCCCGGCCCAGGACCGCGAGCGGAGCGCGGCCGTTGGAGGCCGGGCGCCGGGAGAGGAAGGCGCGGGCCGCGGCCCACCCGAGCGCGCGCACTTCCCTCCGGGTGAGAGGTGTCTTCCCCGGTATCCCCCGCACCCCGTCGGTGCCAAACAGTCGGCGGCTCTCCCGGGGAGGGCTGCCTCCTTCGGAGGGCCTATGCCGTTTCAATGCCGTACCCTCGCGTAGACTTCCAATGCCCTGCGCGTCTCTTTAACGTCATGGACGCGGACCGCGTGGACTCCGGCCTCGGCCGCCCGGCACGCCGCGGCCAGGGAGCCGGAGAGCCGCTCCCGGGCCGGCAGCGGGCGCCCGGGCTCTCCCAGGATTGCGCCGATGAAGGATTTGCGCGACGCTCCCAGGACCAGAGGCCTGTCCAGCGCCCGCAGTTCCTCCAGCCGGGAGAGTATCTCGAGATTGTGCTCCAGGGTCTTGCCGAACCCGATGCCGGGGTCGAGCCAGACCTTGCCCGTGTCGCCGCCCCGGGCCGAGAAGGCGGAAAGCCTCTCCCGGAGGAACGCCGCCACCTCCGCGACCGCGTCCGAGTAGCGGGGGTCCTCCTGCATCGTCCTCGGGGTCCCGAGCATGTGCATGAGGAGGACGACGGGGTAGCGCAGGGCGGCTTCGCTCATGCGCGGGTCCCCCCGAAGCGCGGTGACGTCGTTGAGGATGGACGCGCCGCAGTCGAGCGCGCGCTCGGCGACCGCGGCCTTGCTCGTGTCGATGGAGAGGGGGATCTTGACCTTCTTGGCTAGGGCTTCCACGACCGGGAGCACCCTCCGGCACTCCTCCTCCCGCGAGACGGGGTCGGAGCCGGGACGCGTGGATTCCCCTCCGATATCGAGCATGTCCGCGCCCTCGGCCTCCATCTCCAGGCCCCTGCGCACGGCCGCCTCGGCGGAGGGGACGCGGCTGTCCTCGTAGAAGGAATCGGCGGTGATATTGAGGATCCCCATCACCCGCGGACGCGGCGAGCGGGGGAGGGACCGCGCGGGCGCCTGGAGGGAAGAGGGGGCAGGGGTCATGCGACGCCCGCCTGCAGGATGGCGTCTACTTCCTCGGCCTCGAGAACTTCCTTCTCGATGAGCTTCTCGGCGAGGGAATCCAGGGTCTTCTTGTTCTTGAACAACAGGTCCCGGACCTTCTGCTGGCATTCCTGGAGGATGCGCTTGATCTCCTTGTCGATGAGCTCGGCCGTGGACTCGGAATACCCGGGGCCCCGGGAGATGTCGCGGCCCAGGAACACCTCCGACTGCTTGGAGAAGGCGATGGGGCCGATGCTCTCGCTCATGCCGAACTCCATGACCATGCGCTGGACGAAGGCCGTGGCCTTGGAGAGGTCGTCGCCGGCTCCGGTCGTGATCTCCGCGAAGACCAGCTCCTCGGCGCAGCGGCCGCCCAGGAGCACGCAGAGGCGATTCATGATCTCGGTGCGGGTGGTCAGATAGCGGTCCTCGACGGGGAGCTGGAGGGTGTAGCCCAGCGCCGGCCCGCGCGGGATGATGGAGACCTTGTGCACGGGATCCGTTCCGGGAAGGAGCTTGGCGATGAGCGTGTGCCCGGATTCGTGATAGGCGACAACGCGCTTCTCCTTGTCGGAGATCATCCGGCTCTTGCGCTGGGGCCCGGCCAGGACGCGGTCGATGGCCTCCTCGAGCTCGCTCATCTCGACTTGGGTCTTGTCGCGCCGGGCGGCCAGGAGGGCCGCCTCGTTGACCAGGTTGGCCAGATCCGCGCCCACGAAGCCCGGCGTGCGCTTGGCCAGCGTCCCCAGGTCCACCCCCTCGGCCAGCTTCACGCCCTTGGAGTGGACCTTGAGGATGGCCTCCCGGCCGCGCTTGTCGGGGCTGGGCACGTTGACGTGGCGGTCGAAGCGGCCGGGCCTGAGCAGGGCCGGGTCGAGCACGTCGGGACGGTTGGTCGCGGCGATGAGGATGACCCCGCCCGAGCTCTCGAAACCGTCGAGCTCGATGAGGATCTGGTTGA
>CAYWAR010000046.1:0-11909 GCA_964455765.1 uncultured Elusimicrobia bacterium | reverse complement strand
TGAGTCCCCTCCTTCACGCGGGAAGGCGACGCGTCCTTGGACGATCGTGGCGCGCGCCGTTCCCCGCAGGCTTTTCCCCAGGAAGGGAGTGTTGCGGCTCTTGGACCGGAAGGGAAGAGCGACGCGTCCGCGGGCCAGGGGATCGATCACCGTGACATCCGCGTCCGCTCCCCGGCGCAGATGCCCCTTGGACGCCAGGCCGAGTATCCCGGCCGGAGCGGCGCAGAGGCGCTCGACGAAGCTCACCCGGGTGAGTATCCCCTTGGCCACCAAGGCCAGGGAGAGGGGGAGCAAAGTCTCCAGGCCGATGATCCCAAAGGGGGCCTTGAGCGGACCCCGGGCCTTCTTCTCCGGGGCATGCGGCGCGTGGTCGCTGGCGACGGCGTCGAGAGTCCCGTCCTGGAGGCCTTCGAGCAGGGCGTCGCGATCCTCTCGGGAGCGCAGGGGGGGGTTCATCTTGAAATCGGCGCAGCGCGCGCCCCGCGGGAGGTCGTCCTCGGTCAGGGTGAAATGATGGGGAGCGGCCTCGGCCGTGAGCGCGATGCCGGAGCGCTTGGCGCGGCGCACCAAGTCCACGGTTCGGGCGCAGCTCACATGGCAGAGGTGGAGGCGCCCGCCCGTGAGCGCGGCCAGGGACACGTCGCGCAGGGCCATGAGGGTCTCCGAGGCGGAGGGGATGCCGGGGAGTCCCAAGCGCTTGGAGAGGCGTCCCTCGTGGATGACGCCTCCGGCCGCCAGATGGTCGTCCTCCGCGTGGTCGAGCACGGGAAGGCCCGAGGCCCGAGAGAAGAGCAGGGCCCTGCGCATGAGCTCCGAGTTCATGACCGGGCGGCCGTCGTCGCTGATGGCCGCGGCCCCGGCCGCGTGAAGGGCTTTCAGGTCGGCGAGCCGCTCCCCCCGCTGGCCCAGGGTGAGGGCGCCGGCGAAGAGGACATGGACGGCCGCGTCGCGCCGGGCGATGCGCCGAGCGGCCAGGAGCCGGGAGGCGGTGTCGGTCGGGGGGAGCGTGTTGGGCATGGCGAGCACCGTGCACACTCCGCCCGCGGCCGCGGCCCGCGTGCCGGTGAGGATGGTCTCGTCCTCCTCCCGCCCGGGCTCGCGCAGATGGACATGCATGTCGATGAGGCCGGGGACCACCCAACAGCCCCGGGCGTCGATGCGCCGCAAGGGGCCTAAATCGCGGCAAACGCTTCCGCGTTTGTCGCGATTTAGGGGGCTGGGTTCCGCTCTCGCAACGCCTAGGCGCTTGGAGAGCCGGGGGGCGATCTCCCGGATCTTCCCGTCTTGGATGAGGACGTCGCGTTGGGACTCCAGGCGTTGGGATGGGTCGATGACGAGGCCCCCTTCGATGAGGAGCGCCCCGCCGGAGGTCATGCCGCCGCGGATGAATGCACTTCCAGATCGTCCGCGGCACCCTCGGCCTCCGGCCTGGAGCCGGGGGCTGTTTCCAGGGCGATGTCCGTGCGCATGCGGACGCCTTGGAAGCGCACCCGCGAGGCCGCCGCGTAGGCCCTGGCCCTGGCGGCCTCGAGAGTCTCGGAGACGGCGCTCACGCTCAAGACCCGGCCTCCGGCGGTGAGCCAGCGCCCGCCCTCGCGCCGGGTGCCCGAGTGGAAGGCGAAAAGTCCCTCCTCCGCCGGGAAATCGTCGAGCCCCGAGATCTCCCGTCCGGCCGCGGGCTTCTCCGGGTAGCCCTCCGAGGCCAGGACCACGCAGACGCAGGAGGCTTTTTTGACCGAGATGCGCACGCGCTCGAGGCGCCGCTCCAGGCAGGCTTCGATGAGGTCCAGCAGGTCGGTCTCCAGCAGGGGAAGCACGGCCTGCGTCTCCGGGTCGCCGAAGCGCGCGTTGAATTCGAGCACCTTGGGGCCTTCCCGGGTGAGCATGAGTCCGCAGTAGAGGATGCCCCGATAGCGCAGGCCCTCGGCCGCCAGTCCGGCCGCGACGCGGTCGAAGACCTCCCGGCGCACGCGCTCGAGGAGCTCCGGGGTCAGGGCGGGGGTTGGGGCGAAGGCGCCCATGCCTCCGGTGTTCGGGCCCCGGTCCCCGTCTTCGAGGCGCTTGTGGTCCTGCCCGGCCGGGAGCTCGCGCAGGGTGCGCCCGTCGCAGAAAGCCATGAGCGTGGCTTCCCGGCCTTCTAGGAATTCCTCGAGCACCACGCGCCGGCCCGCGTCCGCGTGGACGCGCAGGGACATGAAGTCCATTACGGCGGACTCCGCCTCCCGCCGGGTCGCGCAGACGCGCACGCCCTTGCCCGCGGCCAAGCCGTCGGCCTTGACCACCACGGGAAGCGGGAAATCCTCCAGGCCCTTGAGCGCGGAAGCGGGGTCGTCATAGGCCGCGTGCCGCGCGGTGGGGATGGAGCGGCGCTCCATGAAGGACTTGGCGAAGGACTTCGAGGCTTCCAGGCGCGCGCAGGCCTTGTCCGGGCCGAAGACCCGGATCCCCGCCGCCTCCAGCGCGTCGGCGATGCCGGCGGCCAGCGGGGCTTCCGGACCCACGACCGCCAGGCCGATGGATTTCTCCCGGCAGAAAGAGGCGAGCTTCGCAAAGTCCAGGGGATCGACGGGCGCGGGCTCGGCGAGCCTGGACATCCCAGCCGAGCCGGGCGCGGCGTAGAGCTTCTCCACGCGCGGGCTCTTCCTCAACGCCCACGCCAGGGCGTGCTCGCGGCCTCCGGAGCCGACGAGGAGAACGTTCATGCCGCGCCCGGACCGCGAAAAACGGTTTCGCGTTTTTCGCGGCTCACGGGGATCGTCGAGGCTGGGAGACCCTTCGGCGAAAGGGTTTTCCGGCAGGGGGCTTTGACCAAGTCGGTCAAAGCGGTGGGGTAGCGCCCGGTGAAACAGGAGACACAATGATCCTCGCCCCCCAACGGGGCCGACCCCGCGGGGGTCGTCCCGTTCGCGGCCCGCAGCATCCCCTCCACGCTCAGATAAGTGAGAGTGTCCACTCCCAGGAACCTCCGGACTTCCTCGACGGAGTGGGTCGCGGCGATGAGCTCCTCGCGGCGCGGGGTGTCTATGCCGTAGTAGCAGGGGGAGATGATGGGTGGAGAAGAGATGGCCATGTGGATCTTCTTGGCCCCGGACCTGCGCAGCATCCGGCAGATGCGGCGGGAGGTGGTCCCGCGGACGATGGAGTCGTCGATGAGCACGATGCTCCGGCCGCGCACGGCCTCCGGCACGGGCAGGAGCTTGAGCTGGACCGAGCGCTCGCGCAGGACTTGCGCCGGCTGGATGAAGGTGCGGCCGATGTAATGGCTGCGCACGAAGCCGATCTCGAAGGGGATGCCGCTCTCCTGGGAGAAGCCCAGGGCGGCCGGGACGCCGGAGCCCGGCACCGGCACTACGATGCCCGCGAACCGGAAGGACCGCGGTGCCGCGCCCGATAGGGAAGTGTGTTCGGGCGCGTGCGCGGCGAAGCGGCTTCCCATCTGCCGCGCCAGCTCCCGGCCCAGGGCGCGGCGCACCCCCTGCACGCTCCGCCCGAAGACGCTCGAATCCGGCCGCGCGAAATAGACCTGCTCGAAGACGCAGAGCGCTTTTCGCGGAGCCGGGCGGCTCTCCAGGACGCGCAGGCGCCCCTCCTCCACGGCCACGGTCTCCCCCGGGGCGATCTCGCGCGCCCCGCGCGCTCCCAGGAGGTTGAGCGCGGTCGTCTCCGAGGCGAATACCCAGGAGCGGCCCAGCCGGCCGAGGACCAGGGGACGGAACCCCAGCGGGTCCCGGGAGGCCAGAAGGGTCGTGGGCGTGAGGAGGAGGAGGGAATAGGCGCCTTCCAGGGAGGAGAGAGCGCTCAGGAAAGCGTCTTCGAGCGGCCCGGGGTGGCGGGCGATCAGGTGCGCGATGACCTCGCTGTCGGTGCCGGTGCGGAAGATGGCTCCGCGGCGTTCGAGCTCCGAGCGCAGGGTCTTGGCGTTGGTCAGGGTGCCGTTGTGGGCGAGGGCGATGGGGCCGTGCACCGTGTCGAAGACCAGGGGCTGGGCGTTCTTGAGGGTCCCGTCCCCGGCGGTGGCGTAGCGCACGTGGCCCACGGCCGAGCGGCCGCGCAAGGAGGAGAGGGCCGGAGCCGGGACCGCGTCGGCCAGCAGGCCCAGGCCGTGCCGCGCCGAAAGGGAGCCGTCCTCGAGGGCCGCGACCAGGCCCGCGGCCTCCTGCCCCCGGTGCTGGAGGGCGTAGAGGCCCAAGTAGGCGACTCGGACCGCCTCCTTATGCCCCCAGACCCCGAGGATGCCGCACATATTAGGACTGGGATGCGCCGAATTTAAGGTTTTGCGCAAATACCCGCCAACCCGGATAAAAGGATCGGCGCCGCGGCGCGTTCATGACTGGCAGTATTTCACCGCGTTGCGGAACATCTCCAGCCCCACCCCTTCCTTGCAGAAGGTCTGGCGCGTCCAGTTGGGGTGGTGCCAGCGGGTGATGAAGCGCTCCGGATGCGGCATGATCCCCAGGCAGTTGCCCTCGGGGTTGGTGATGGCCGCGATGTTGAAGAGCGAGCCGTTGGGGTTGTGGGGATAGCCGGCGAACTTCCCCTCCTCATCGACGTACTGCATGAGGATGGCGCGCGTCTTCTTGAGGTGCTCGAGAACCTTTGGGGATTTGACCACGAACTTGCCCTCGGCGTGCGCCACGGGCAGCTCGATCATCTCCGGCAGGTTGCGCACGAAGAGGGACTGGCTCTGGAGGTTGATGCGCAGGCGCACCCAGCGGGTCTCGAAGCGGTTGGACTCGTTGAAGGTCAGCGAGGCGGTCTGGTCGTTGGAGGGGGTCTGCGGCAGGAGCCCGGCCTTGACGAGGACCTGGAAGCCGTTGCAGATGCCCAGCACGGGCCTGCCGCTGCGCACGAAGCCGCGCAGCTCCCGGAGCTGGCCCCGCAGCTCGTTGGCCAGCACCTTGCCCGCCCCGATGTCGTCGCCGTAGGTGAAGCCGCCCGGGAACACCAGCATGGCGAAGTCCAGCAGGCGGGTCCGGCCGGATTTGACCTCGTCGACGTGCGCGAGCACCGGCTCGCCCCCGGTCATGCGGAAAGCGGCCGCGGTCTCCTGGTCGCAGTTGGTCCCCGCGGCGCGCAGGATGAGGATGCGGGGGGCCTTCATCCGGCCCCGTTTCCGTTGCGCCCGGGCGCGTGGACGAGGAGCATGCGCGGCAGGGTCTTCTGCCAGGACTGCTTGAGAAGATGGAGGCCTTCTTCCACGACGATGCGGCCGTCGAGGCCCATGACGCGCAGGACGGGGTTGGCCAGCGTGGTCCCGACCCGGCAGAGAACGGTCCCCTTCATGAGCCTGAGGAATTCCCTCTCCAAGGCGGGGGTCGTCTCGACGAGGAGGCGGCTGGGGGATTCCGTGAAAAGAAGGGCGGGCTCCTCGAGCGCCTCCCGGCCCTGGGGGATGGCCTCCAGGTCGAGCTGGACGCCGACCTCGCCGGAGAAGGCCATCTCCGCGGCGGCCACGGCCAGGCCGCCCTCGCTGAGATTGTGCGCGGAAAGGAGGAGCCCCTTGCGCGCGGCCTGGCTCACGCGGGCGTAGGCTTCGCGCGCCGCCTTGGCGTCGACGGCCGGCGCCGTTCCCCCGAGCCCTTGGCGCAGGGCCCAGAGGGAGCCGCCGGTCTCCGTCCCGGTCCTTCCGATGAGGTAGACCGGGTCGCCGGGAGCCTTGAAGTCGAGCGTCATGGCGCGGCGGATGTCCGGCACCGGGGCCAGGGCCGAGATGAGCAGGGCGCCGGGGATGGGATGCCGGCGTCCCTTGGCGTCGCGATATTCGTTGTTGAAGCTGTCCTTGCCGGAGATGAACGGCGCCTGGAAGCCCAGGGCCGCGTCGCGGCAGCCTTCCGCGGCCCGCACCAGGGCGCCCAGGAGGGCCGGGTCCTCGGGGCTCCCCCAGCAGAAATTATCCAGGAGCGCGGCGCGGGTCACGTCCGCCCCCGCGCAGGCCAGGTTGCCGATGGCCTCGTCGACGCAGGCGAGCGCCATGCGGTAGGGGTCGAGCTTCCCCAGCTCCGGGTTGAGGCCGTGGGCCACGGCGAAGCCGCGGAAATCGGAGGCGTTGCCGGTGACCGCGCAGGGCCAGATCACGCAGGCGTCGCCCGGGCCGTCGTGTTTGAGGCCTTGCAGGGGCTTGATGACGGTCCCGGCCTGCACCTCGTGGTCGTATTGTCGGATGATCCACTCGCGGCTGCAGACGTTGGGGTGCGAGAGCATCCAGTGGAGCATCTCGCCGCACGCCGAGACCTCGCAGCGCGCGGGTTTGCCCCCGAACCTGCCGTCGGCGCCGGTCCCGGTTTTGGGCGCCTCCCACACGGCGGCGCGTTCCCGCCGGGGAAGCCCCCCGTGGAGGAAGTCGAGGTCGAGGTCCACGAGCGGCTCGCCGGCGTGGGAGACCTCGAGCCTGCCCGTGTCCGTGAATTCGCCCAGCACGCAGCTCTCCACGCCCTCCTCGGCCATCAGGGCGGCCAGGGCCTTGAGGTTCTTGGGGGGCACGGCCAGCACCATGCGCTCCTGGGACTCGGAGAGCCAGATCTCCCAGGGCTCGAGGTCGGAGGCCTTGAGCAGGGCCTTGGAGGCGTCGATTCTGGCTCCGCCGCGCTTGCCGCAGAGCGCGGCCAGCTCGCCCACGGCCGAGGAGAAGCCTCCGGCGCCGCAGTCGGTCAGGCCCCGGTAAAGGCCCCGGTCGCGCGCCCTCAACAGGGCGTCGAGAAGGCGCTTCTGCGCGATGGCGTGCCCGATCTGCACGGCGGAGGAGTCGCTTTCCCGCGAGAGCGAGGCGGAGGAGAAAGTCGCTCCGTGTATCCCGTCGCGGCCCGTGCGTCCGCCCACGGCCACGACCGCGTCCCCGGGCATGATCTTCTTGCGCACCGCGCCCGCGGGCATGAGGCCCACCGTGCCCACGAAGACGAGGGGGTTGTACAGGTAGCCTTCGTCGAACCAGATGGCTCCGGCCGCGGTGGGGATGCCCATGCGGTTGCCGTAATCACGGACCCCGGCCACGACCCCGTTGAGGACGCGGCGGGGGTGGAGGACGTCCTCCGGCAGCGGCTGGGAATGGTCCGGCGCGGCCAGGCAGAACACGTCGGTGTTGAGCACGGGCTTGGCGCCCAGGCCCGCGCCCAGCACGTCGCGGATGACGCCGCCCACCCCGGTCTCGGCCCCGCCATAGGGCTCCAGGGCGCAGGGATGGTTGTGGGTCTCGACCTTGTAGGCCAGGGCCCATTTGCGGTTGAACTCGACGATGCCCGCGTTGTCCTCGAACACGGAAAGGCACCAGGGCTTGTTGAGGCGCTTGGTTGCGGCCATCACGGTCTCGGCGAGGAGGTTCTTGTAGACCCGCGTCCCGCCCGGACCGCGGAAACGGATGGGGCTGGTGAAGGTCTTGTGCTTGCAGTGCTCCGACCAGGTCTGGGCCACGGTCTCGGCCTCGGCGCGCGTGGGCTCGCGGCGCTTGCGTTGAAAGTAGGAGGCCATGGCCGAGAGTTCCGCGGCGTGCAGGGACCAGCCGTGGCGCGCATTGGCTTGGGAGAGGTCCTTGGCCGCGATGGTCTCCATCGTCACGTTTGAGAGATGCGGGTCATGTGGATCACGGGGTTGGCCAGCAGGCTCCGGGTGATGCGCTCCGCCTGGGGCCGGGCGATGCGTCCCAGGAGCTGGTAGGCGGTCCCCGCGCGCACCGATTCCGGCTCGGGCAGGCCGAGGTCGGCCACCGCCTTGCGCACGGTCTCGCCCACGGGGTCGGTCACCTGGGGCTTGAGCCAGACCTCCACGCGCCAATGAGGGCCGATGAGGAAGGCGGTCGAGGCCGTGGAGGTGTCGATGCGGTAGTCCTGGGTGATGGGGTCGCAGAGGAGCTCCCGGCAGAGATGGTGCATCTGGGACGGGCTCAAGCGGCCGCGGATATCGTAGAGGGCGCCCACGCGCACCTCGCGGATCCCCGACACGCCGACGGAGGAGAGCTGGTGGAAGAGGGTCAGGCCCGGGGGGTCTCCGAAGCCGAGCTTGGGAGCCACCTCCACGACATACGCCGGGAGGGCGGATTTGTGGGCGCCATTGACCGCGGCGGTCTGATTCATCGGATGATCCTCCGCAGGGCTTCCCGGAAGCGGGAGGCCGTGTCCGCCACCAGCGCGGCGGGAAGGGGGGGAGGCGGGGGGGTCTTGTCCCAGCCGCTCCTCTCCAGCCAATCCCTAAGAGCCTGCTT
Source organism: uncultured Elusimicrobia bacterium (assembly GCA_964455765.1). Classification (GTDB taxonomy): domain Bacteria; phylum Elusimicrobiota; class Elusimicrobia; order UBA1565; family UBA1565; genus CAYHRV01. Next base: position 3,718 of record CAYWAR010000046.1, on the reverse strand, counting down.
GTCGAAGCCCGCCGGCGCGGTCCCCGGACGATAGGTCTCGGCTTCCCAGATGCGCGAGGAGTCCGGCGTCAAGAGCTCGTCGATGAGGCGGAGCTTCCCGTCAATAAAGCCGAACTCGAACTTGGGGTCGGCCAGGAGCAATCCCTTCGCGGCGAGATGCCCCGCGGCGAAGCGGTAGAGCCCGAGGCTCAAGGTCTCCAGCTCGCGGGCGACGTCTTTTCCCGCCGTTTTCGCGAGTTCCTCGCGCGAGATGTTCTCATCATGGCCCGTATCGGCCTTGGCGGCCGGGGTGAAGATGGGCTGGGGCAGGCGCTGGGACTCCTCGAGCCCCTTGGGCAGGGCATGGCCGCCTACCGACCCGGTGGAGCGGTACTCCTTCCAGGCCGAGCCCGCCAGATAGCCGCGCACCACGCACTCGGCGTCCACGCGCCCGGCCTTGCGCGCGAGCGTAACGCGGCCCTCGAAGACCCCGGGATCGAGCCGGATGCCCGCAGGGAGCGCGCGCCGGATCTCGGCGAGGTCCGCGCTCAGGAAATGGCTTCCGAGGAGCGGGGCCGTTTTGGCGAACCAGAACGCGGAGAGCCGGGTGAGCACGGCGCCTTTGCCGGGGATGGGGGGCGAGAGCACGCAGTCGAAAGCCGAGACGCGGTCGGAGGCGACCAGGAGGAGTTTGTCGCCCAGGTCGTAAACATCGCGTACTTTGCCGCGGCGGAGAAGCTTAAGACCATCTATAGAGGAGTAATCCAGAGGCTTAGGCATAGGGTTGACGGAATCCTTTATAAACGGCGCTTGGCCCCCAGACGGCTCGACCCCCGCGGGGGGTCTCGCGGCTACTCCCATTCTATCGTCCCTGGAGGCTTGGAGGTTATGTCGTAGACTACGCGGTTGACGCCGCGGACCTCGGAGACGATGCGGCTGGAGGCGCGCGCGAGCAGGTCGTGGGGCAGGGGGCTCCAGTCCGCGGTCATCCCGTCGGTGCTCTGGACCGAGCGCAGGGCGATGACTTGGTCGTGGGTGCGCTCATCGCCCATGACGCCCACGGTCTTGACCGGGAGCAGGACGGCGAAGGCCTGCCAGACCTTGTCGTAATATCCCGAGGAAAGCAGTTCCTTCTGGAAGAGGGCGTCGGCGCGGCGCAAGAGGTCGAGACCCTCCTTGGTCACCGATCCCAGGATGCGCACGGCGAGCCCCGGGCCGGGGAAGGGATGGCGGCCGAGCAGGGTTTCGGGCAGGCCCAGTTCCCGGCCCAGGCGCCGCACCTCGTCTTTAAATAGCGCGCGCAGGGGTTCGACGAGCTCGAGCTTCATGCGCTTGGGCAGGCCGCCGACGTTGTGGTGGCTCTTGATGAGCGCGGAGGGGCCGTGGACGCTCACCGACTCGATGACGTCCGGGTAGAGCGTGCCTTGGGCCAGGAAGCGGGCCCCGCGGATGAGCTTCGCCTCGCCTTCGAAGACCGAGATGAAGGAGCGGCCGATGATCTTCCTCTTGCGCTCCGGGTCCCGGACTCCGGCCAGGCGGCGCAGGAAGAGAGCGGAGGCGTCCGCGACCTTGACCTTGACGCCCAGGCGGCCGAAGACCTCCCGGACGAACTCGCGGGCGCCCAAGCGGCCGAGTCCGGTGTCCACGTAGACGCAGGAGAGATTCTTTCCGACGGCGCGCGCGAGCAGGGCGGCCGTCACGGAGGAGTCCACGCCTCCGGACAAAGCGCAGACCACCCGTTCGTCGCCCACCTGCGCCCGGATGCGCCGCACCGAGTCCTCCAGGAAGGAGGATAGGGTCCAACGCTGCTCGTGGCCGCAGATGCGCCGGGCGAAGTTCTCCAGGAGCCGGGCGCCCTCGGGCGTGTGCGCGACCTCGGGATGGAACTGCACCCCGTACCAGCGCTTTTCTCGGTCGCCGATGGCGGCATAGGGCGCGGCGCCGGTGCGGGCGAGCACTTTAAATCCGTTGCCCAGGCGCTCGGCCCCGTCCCCGTGGCTCATCCAGACCTTGAGCGTGCGCGGGAGCCCCTCGAAGAGCGGGTCCTCCTCCGTCACCGAGACCTCGGCATGGCCGTATTCGCGCTTCTTGGCGCGCGTCACGCGGCCTCCGTGCAGGAGCGCCAGGAGCTGCATGCCGTAGCAGATGCCCAGGACGGGCAGGCCGGATTCCAGGAGTCCTTCCGGGAGCCTCGGAGCGCCGCGGGAGGACACGCTGGCCGGTCCGCCCGAGAGGATGACCCCGGCGGGGTTCTTGGCCAGCACGGCCCGGATGCCGGTGGTGCAGGGGAGTATCTCGGCGTACACCTCCAGCTCGCGCAGCCGCCGGGCGATGAGCTGGGTGTACTGGGACCCGAAATCCAGGACGATGATCAAAACTTCCCCATACCGATGTTCTGCGCCTTCTGGAAGAGCTTCCCTTCGGTGCGAATGGAGGGGGCGATGATGATCTCGGTGAGCTGCATCTCCTTGATTGTCGAGGCGCCGACGGCGCCCATGCAGGTCTTGAGCGCTCCGACGAGGTTGTGCGAGCCGTCGTCGGTGCGCGAGGGGCCGAAGAGCACCTCTTCGAGGGTCCCGGTCACCCCGACCTTGATGCGCGTGCCGCGGGGGAGGTTCGAGTGGGGGGTGGCCATGCCCCAATGGAAGCCCTGCCCCGGGGCCTCCTTGGCGCGGGCGAAGGCCGAGCCCACCATGACCGCGTCCGCGCCGCAGGCGAAGGCCTTGCAGATGTCCCCGCCCGTGCTCATGCCCCCGTCGGTGATGATGGGGACGTAGCGCGAGGAGCGCTTGAAGTGGAAGTCGCGCGCCGCGGAGCAGTCCACCGTGGCCGTGACCTGCGGGACGCCGAGCCCCAGCACGCCGCGCGTGGTGCAGGCCGCGCCCGGGCCCACGCCCACGAGGATGCCGGCCGCGCCGGCCTCCATGAGGTCTAGGGCGACCGGGTAGGTCACGCAGTTGCCGACGACGACGGGCATCTTGGACTTCTTGCAGAACTTCGCGATGTCGAAAGGCTTGTATTTCGTCGCCTGGTGGCGCACCGTGGTCACCGTGGACTGGATGAAGAAGAGGTCGCAGCCCGCTTCCTCGGCGATGGCCCCGTACCTCTCCGCGTTCTGGGGGATGGTGCTCACCGCGCAGGGGACCTTGGCCTTCTTGATCTCTTCGATGCGCTTGGCGATGAGATGCTCCTTGGGCGGCTCGCGGTAGAGGTCTTGGACCAGGCGCGTGGCCTCCTCGATGCCGGCGCCCGCGATCTGCAGGGCCACCTCGCGGGGCTTCTCGTAGCGGGTGCTGATGCCGTCGAGGTTGAGCACGCCCAGGCCGCCCGACTTGCCCATGGCCGCGGCGAATCGTGCGTCCACCACCCCATCCATGGCCGAGGCCAGGAAAGGGATGGCGAGCCGCACGCCGCCGATGGAGACGGAGGTGTCCACCTCCTCCGGGTTGACGGTCAGCTCGCCCGGGGCCAGGGCGATCTCATCGAATCCGTAACAGCGGCGGGCTTCACGGTCGCGGCCTATGAATACGGGCATACGCTGGCCTCCAGGCGCAAATTAAAGGCCCGCGCGGCGTTCCTCTGTTTCCGATGAGCGCCGGCGGGGAGGTTGAAATTCTTCGGCATTCAGCAACCTGCGAATCAAATGTTAACAAATTTCCGGCCCGCTCCTCAAATAGGAGACCGGCCTGGCCGCAGGTAGTACGTTTGGGCGGTGCGAGGGGAGGGCGGGGTGGTTTGG